>NZ_JADFUD010000003.1:0-251714 GCF_054820065.1 Bradyrhizobium sp. UFLA06-06 | reverse complement strand
CGATCGTCAGCAACATCCCGCGCATCTACGGTTCCGAGCCCGGCCCGACCGCGGGCAAGATCGGCACCTTCGTGATGTGGACCGCGTTCGCGACCACGGCCGTCACCAGCTCGCTGTTCCTGACCGCGCTGGCGCCGAACGCCGCCGCGCTCTCGATCGCCAAGAAGCTCGTCAACATCGAGGTCGGCTGGTCGCAATGGTTCATCGGCTTCGCGCCGCTCGGCATCCTCTTGCTGCTGCTGGTGCCGCTGCTCAGCTATCTGGTCTGCCGGCCCGAGATCAAGGAGAGCCCGGAGATCGTGACCTGGAGCGAGGGCGAGCTCGCCAAGATGGGGCCGCCGTCGCGGCACGAATGGATCATGGCGGTGCTGGTGGTGCTCGCGATGTTCCTGTGGATCTGCGGCTCCAATCCCAATATCAGCGTGCCGCTGCTTGGCTCGAACTTCATCAACGCGACCACGGTCGTGTTCGTCGTGATCTCGCTGATGCTGCTGACCGGCGTGATCGCGTTCGAGGACATCGTCGCGGAGAAGAGCGCGTGGGAGGTATTTTTCTATTTCACCTCGCTGCTCACGCTGTCGTCGGGCCTCAACGAGATCGGCTTCATCAAATGGGTCGCCGAGGGCTATGCCAAGCCGCTTTCCGGCACGTCGCCGATGGTCGGGATGATCCTGCTCGTCACCTTCTTCTTCTGGATCCACTATTTCTTCTCGAGCATCACCTCGCATACCGCCGCCGTGCTGCCGGTGGTGCTCGCCGTCGGCTCCAGCATTCCCGGCCTGTCGGTGCAGACCCTGATGCTGCTCTGCGTCTATTCGCTGGGCCTGATGGGCGTGATCTCGCCCTATGCCACGGGACCGGCGCCGATGTATTACGGCAGCGGCTTTATCGGCAAAGGCGACTTCTGGAAATTCGGGCTGATCTTCGGCCTGATCTACTTTTCCGGATTGTTGCTGATCGTGTTGCCCTGGTTACAAATGATCGGGTAAAATAGCCACAATCCAGCGAGAAACAGCCGCCGACCGGGAAGGAGCACTTTCCTTTCCGATTCTTAACGCGCTTTGTCCGGAAGAAGCCTTCAAAATGCTTCGTCGGATGTGGCGCGCGCGGAGTTCAGGGGACACATAGAGCCGCGCGAGCTCATTCGTGTTTCTTCGTGGGCAGGTTATGGACCAGCAGATCAAAGACCCGTCGATTGTGGCGCCCGAGCGAACCAGGCGAGGGTCGCGTTGGCGAGGGTTTCTGACCGGATGTCTCGTGCTGGCGGTGCTTGCAGGCATCGTCTGGTGGACGCGGCAGCAGGCGGCGCCGCCGCAGGCCGGTGGCGGGCGCAACGCCGGGCCGATGTCGATCGTGCCGGAGACGATCGGCAAGGGTGATATCGGCGTCAGCCTGAATGCGCTCGGCACCGTGACGTCGCTCGCGACCGTCACGATCAGGAGCCAGATCAGCGGCTATCTGATGAAGATCGATTTCAAGGAGGGCGATGAGGTCAAGAAGGGCGACCTGATCGCCGAGATCGATTCGCGTCCCTATGAAGCGACGCTGGCGCAGGCCAAGGGACAGCTCGCCCGCGACGAGGCGCAGCTGAAGGGCGCCCAGGTCGATCTCACCCGCTACCAGAACCTCGCCGCGCAGAATGCGGTGCCGCATCAGACGCTCGACACCCAGGTCGCGCTGGTCGCACAGTATCAGGGCACGGTGGAAGCCGATCGCGCCTCGGTGAAGTCGGCCGAGGTGAATTTGCAATATTGTCACATCGTGTCGCCGATCAACGGGCGCGTCGGACTGCGCCAGGTCGATCTCGGCAACTATGTGACGCCCGGCGACACCAACGGCCTCGTCGTGATCACGCAGCTCGAGCCGATCAGCGTGCTGTTCACGCTGCCGGAGGACAATCTGCAGGCGGTCGCGAAGCGGTTGAAGGAGGGCGCGGTGCTGCCGGCGGCGGCCTATGACCGCAGCGGCGCCAACAAGCTCGCCGAGGGATCGTTGCAGACCTTCGACAGCCAAATCGATGCGACCACCGGCACCATCAAGCTGCGCGCGCAGTTCGAGAACGACAAGCGCACGCTGTTTCCGAACCAGTTCGTCAACGTCCGCCTGCTGCTCGATACCCACAAGGATGCGACGACGATGTCGACCGCCGGCATCCAGCGCGGTGTACCCGGCACCTTCGTCTATCTCGTCAATGCCGACAGCACGGTCTCGGTGCGGCCGGTCAAGCTCGGCGTCACCGACGGCGACCGGGTCGAGGTGCTGTCCGGGCTTGTGCCCGGCGATCGCATCGTGATCGACGGCGCCGACAAGCTGCGCGAGGGCGCCAAGGTGGTCGTGCGCTCCGCCGCCGACGCCGCGAACCCGGCGGCTGCGGCCAAGGGGACGGCGAGCGGCACGTCGAACGGGGCCGCGAAGGGCGACGGCAAGGGAGATAGCAAGGACGGCGCCGATCCCGGAGGCGGCCACCACAAGCGGTCCGAGGACGGGCAGAAGAAATGAACCCGTCGCGGCCATTCATCCTGCGGCCGGTGGCGACGACCCTGATGATGATCGCCATCATGCTGTCGGGCATGCTGGCGTTCAGATTTCTCCCGGTCGCGGCGCTGCCGGAGGTCGACTATCCGACCATCCAGGTGCAGACCTTCTATCCGGGCGCGAGCCCCGACGTGATGACCTCGTCGGTGACGGCGCCGCTCGAGGTGCAGTTCGGCCAGATGCCGAATCTGACCCAGATGAGCTCGGTGAGCTCGGCGGGCTCGTCCGTGATCACGCTGCAATTCGGCCTGTCGATCTCGCTCGACGTCGCCGAGCAGGAGGTGCAGGCCGCGATCAATGCCGCGGGCAATCTGTTGCCGTCGGACCTGCCGGCGCCGCCGATCTACGCCAAGGTCAATCCGGCCGATGCGCCGATCCTGACCCTCGGCCTGACTTCGAAGACCATGCCGCTGACGCAGGTGCAGGATTTCGTCGACACGCGGTTGGCGCAGAAGATCTCGCAGCTGCCCGGCGTCGGCCTCGTCAGCATCAGCGGCGGCCAGCGGCCGGCGGTGCGCATCCAGGCCGACATCCGCAAGCTCGCGGCCTATGGCCTCAACATCGACGATCTCCGCACCACGCTCGGCAATGCCAACGTCAACACGCCGAAGGGCAATTTCGACGGCGCGATGCGCGCCTATACCATCAATGCCAACGACCAGATCCGCAATGCCAGCGACTACCGCTCGCTGATCATCGCCTACAAGAACGGCTCGCCGGTCCGCCTCAGCGACGTCGGCAACGTCGTCGACGGCGCGCAGAACGACAAGCTCGGCGCCTGGATGAACGAGACGCCGGCGATCATCCTCAACATCCAGCGCCAGCCCGGCGCCAACGTCATCTCGGTGGTGCAGGGCATCAAGGACCTGCTGCCGCAGCTGCAGGCGACGCTGCCGGCCGCGATCGACCTCAATATCCTGACCGACCGTACCGTGACGATCCGGGCCTCGGTGCGCGACGTCGAATACGAGCTGTCGCTCGCCGTGATCCTGGTCGTGCTTGTGATCTTCGTGTTCCTGCGCTCGACCCGTGCCACGCTGATCCCGAGCCTGTCGGTGCCGCTCTCGCTGGTCGGCACGCTGGGCGCGATGTATCTGTTCGGCTTCAGCCTGAACAATCTGTCGCTGATGGCGCTGACGATCGCGACCGGCTTCGTGGTCGACGACGCCATCGTCGTGATCGAGAACATCTCGCGCTACATCGAGGAGGGCGAGTCGCCGCTCGAGGCGGCGCTGCGAGGGTCCGAGCAGATCGGCTTCACCATCATCTCGCTGACGGTGTCGCTGATCGCGGTGCTGATCCCGCTGCTGTTCATGGGCGACGTCGTCGGCCGCCTGTTCCGCGAATTCGCCATCACGCTGTCGGTCACGATCCTGATCTCCGCCGTGGTGTCGCTGACCCTGGTGCCGATGGCCTGCGCAAAGCTGCTGAAGCCGGAGGCCATGGCGCGGGAAAACACCTTCCAGCGGCTCAGCCGCGAAGGCTTCGATGCCGTGATCGCGATCTACGCGCGGATGCTCAACTGGGTGCTGGATCGCCAAACCTTCGTGCTGCTGATCGCGCTCGCCACCTTTGGCCTGACGGCACTGCTCTATGTCGTCATCCCCAAGGGCTTCTTTCCGGTGCAGGACACCGGCGTGATCCAGGCGATCTCGGAGGCGCCGCAATCGGTGTCCTATGCGGCGATGGCCGAGCGGCAGCAGCGGCTCGCGAGCGCGATCCTGAAGGATCCGGACGTGCAGAGCCTGTCGTCGTTCATCGGCGTCGACGGCACCAACACCACGCTGAACAGCGGCCGCATCCTGATCAATCTGAAGCCGCATGAGCAGCGCAAGGCCAATGTCTCGACGATCATGGACCGGATCAAGGCGAGCACGGCGGCGCTGACCGGGATCACGCTCTACATGCAGCCGGTCCAGGACCTCACCATCGAAGGCACGGTGAGCCGGACGCAGTACCAGTTCATCCTGCAGGATGCCGATCCGAACGAGCTTGCGGAATGGACGCCGAAGCTGGTCGACAAGCTCCGGGAATTGCCCGAGCTCAGCGACGTCACCAGCGACATCTCGGCGCAGGGGCTCTCGGTGTTCGTGGACATCGACCGCGACCAGGCGGCGCGATTCGGCATCACGCCGGCGACGATCGACAACGCGCTGTACGATTCCTACGGCCAGCGCATCGTCTCGACCGTCTTCACCAATTCGAACCAGTACCGCGTGATCCTGGAAGCCGATCCGTCGCTGCAGACTTCGCTGGATTCGCTGTCGTCGATCTATTTGCCGTCATCGGTGGGCTCGACGCCGGTGCCGCTGTCGGTGATGGCCAAGATGCGGGTGGAGACCGCGCCGCTGCAGGTCTCGCATCTCGGCCAGTTCCCGTCGGCGACCGTCTCGTTCAACCTGGCGCCCGGCGCTTCCCTTGGAGGGGCGGTGACGGCGATCAAGCAGGCCCAGGCCGACATCAACCAGCCGCTCGGCATGATCACGAGCTTCCAGGGTGCGGCGCTGGCGTTCCAGTCCTCGCTGTCCAACCAGCTGTTCCTGATCCTGGCCGCGATCATCACGGTCTATATCGTGCTCGGCGTGCTCTATGAGAGCTTCATCCATCCCCTGACGATCCTCTCGACGCTGCCTTCCGCGGGCATCGGCGCGCTGCTGGCGCTGATGATGGCAGGCCAGGATCTCACCATCATCGCGATCATCGGCATCATCCTCCTGATCGGCATCGTGAAGAAGAATGCGATCATGATGATCGACTTCGCGCTCGACGCCGAGCGCAACGAGGGCAAGCCGCCGCGGGAGGCGATCTACCAGGCCTGCCTGCTGCGGTTCCGGCCGATCATCATGACGACGATGGCTGCGGTGCTCGGCGCGCTGCCGCTGATGCTCGGCAGCGGCGCGGGGTCCGAGCTGCGGAATCCGCTCGGCATCTCGATCGTCGGCGGCCTGCTGGTGAGCCAGCTGCTGACCCTGTTCACGACACCGGTGATCTACCTCTGGTTCGATCGCCTCGCGCTGCGGTTTGCCGGGCGGGCGGACGAGATCGGCGAGGCGAGCGGGTCGCGTTGAGCCATGGATCCGTCAACGCCCTTCATCCGTAGGCCGGTCGCAACGACGCTGTTGACGTTCGGGCTTGCGGCCGCCGGCATTGTCGCGTTCTTCAAGCTGCCGGTGTCGCCGCTGCCGCAGGTGGATTTCCCGACCATCTCGGTGCAGGCGACGCTGCCCGGCGCCAGCCCGCAGGATGTCGCGACCACGGTCGCAAGTCCCCTCGAGCGCCATCTCGGCCAGATCGCCGATGTCACCGAGATGACGTCGTCGAGCTCGGTGGGCTCAACCCGCATCACGCTGCAGTTCGGCCTGAATCGCGACATCAACGGCGCGGCGCGCGACGTGCAGGCCGCGATCAATGCGGCGCGGGCCGACCTGCCGACCAGCCTGCGCAGCAATCCAACCTACCGCAAGGTCAATCCTGCCGACGCGCCGATCCTGATCCTGACGCTGACGTCGGATACGCTGACGCGCGGCGATCTCTACGACGCCGCCTCCACGGTGCTGGCGCAGAAGCTGTCGCAGGTCGAGGGCATCGGCGAGGTCGTGGTCGGCGGCAGCTCGCTGCCGGCCGTGCGCGTCGATCTGATCCCGCAGGCGCTCTACAAATACGGCATCGGCCTGGAAGACGTCCGCGCGGCGCTGTCGAGCGCCAACGCCCACAGCCCCAAGGGTGGCATCGACGTCGGCGACCAGCGCTACCAGGTCTACGCCAACGACCAAGCCAACAAGGCCGATGATTACAAGTCGCTGATCGTGGCCTACCGCAATGGCGCGCCGGTTCATCTCTCCGACGTCGGCGAGGTGGCCGACGGCGTCGAGAACCTTCGCAATGCCGGCCTCGCCAACGGCAAGCCGGCGGTGCTGATCATCCTCTACCGGCAGCCGAACGCCAACATCATCAGTACCGTCGACCTCGTGAAGGGGCTGATGCCGCAGCTGCAGGCATCGGTCTCGCCGGCGATCGACATCGGCTTTGCGGTCGACCGTTCGACGACCATCCGCACCTCGCTCCGGGACGTCGAACGAACCCTCGTTCTGGCGGTGCTGCTGGTCATCATCGTGGTGTTCGCGTTCCTGCGCAATGCGCGCGCCACCTTCATTCCGGTGGTGGCGGTCTCGGTGTCGCTGGTCGCGACCTTCGGGGCGATGTACCTGTTCGGCTACAGCCTCGACAATCTCTCCCTGATGGCGCTGACGGTCGCGACCGGCTTCGTGGTCGACGACGCCATCGTGGTGCTGGAGAACGTCACCCGTTACATCGAGGACGGCCTGAGCCCGCTCGAGGCGGCGCTGAAGGGCGCCAACGAGGTCGGCTTCACCGTGCTGTCGATGAGCATCTCGCTGATCGCGGTGTTCATCCCGATCCTGCTGATGGCCGGCATCGTCGGGCGGCTGTTCCGCGAGTTCGCGATGGTGATCTCGATCTCGATCCTGATCTCGCTCGCGGTCTCGCTGGCGACCACGCCGATGATGTGCGCCGTGCTGCTCAAGCCGGACGCCGGCGGCCATGGCCGGCTCTATTGGGCGAGCGAGCGCTTCTTCGACGCAATGCTGAATTTCTACCGCAGGACGCTGACCGCGGCGCTGGCGCATCCGTTGTCGGTGATGCTGATCCTGGCGGCGGTCTTCGGCCTCAACTTCTATCTCTACGACGTGATCCCGAAAGGCTTCTTCCCGCAGCAGGACACCGGCCGGCTGGTCGGCTCGATCCAGGCCGACCAGAGCGTGTCGTTCCAGCTGATGCAGCAGAAGCTCGCGCAGTACGTCGGCATCATCAAGCGCGATCCGGCGGTGGAGACGGCGGTCGGCTTCACCGGCGGCGGGCAGACCAATTCCGGCTTCGTGTTCGTCTCGCTGCGTCCGCTCGATGAGCGCAAGATCGGCGCCGACGGCGTGATCGCGCGGCTGCGCCGCGAGATGTCGGTGGTGCCGGGCGCGAGCCTGTTCCTGCAGGCGGTGCAGGACATCCGGGTCGGGGGCAGGGCCTCGAACGCGCAGTATCAGTACACGCTGCAGGGATCGACGCTGGAGGAGCTCAATGAATGGACGCCGAAGATCGCCGCGGCCCTGCAGCGCGATCCTGATCTCGCCGACGTCAACAGCGACCAACAGAACAAGGGCCTGGAATCCGATCTCGTGATCGACCGCGACGCCGCGGCCCGGCTCGGCATCACGGTGAGCCAGATCGACAACACCCTCTACGACGCCTTCGGCCAGCGGCAGGTGTCGACAATCTATGTCGCGCGCAACCAGTATCACGTCATCATGGAGGTCGCGCCGCGCTACTGGCAGAATCCGGAGACGCTGAAGGACGTCTATATCAGCACGTCCGGCGGATCGGTCGGCGGGTCGCAATCGACCAACGCGGTGGCGGGCACGGTCGTCGCGCCAGGCAACTCCAGCGCGGCCAGTGCGGCCAACGCCCAGGCCGCGCGCAACCAGGCCACCAATTCGATCGGTTCGACCGGGAAGGGCGTGGCCTCGACCGGATCGGCCGTCTCCACCAGCAGCGAGACCATGATCCCGCTGTCGGAAGTTGCAGCGTTCAAGCAGGGCGCGACGCCGCTTGCGGTCAATCACCAGGGCCTGTTGGTCGCCAACACCATCTCGTTCAACCTGCCGCCGAACGTGTCGCTGAGCACGGCGGTCGGCAGCATCGAGGCGACCATGAACCGGATCGGGGTCCCGGCCACGATCCGCGGCACCTTCCAGGGCACCGCCAAGGCGTTCCAGGACTCCCTGAGCAACCAGCCGTTCCTGATCCTGGCCGCGCTGGTTGCGATCTACATCGTGCTGGGCGTGCTCTACGAAAGCTACATCCATCCGCTGACCATCTTGTCCACATTGCCCTCGGCGGGTGTGGGCGCTTTGCTGGCGCTGATGGCATTCAAGACCGAGTTCAGTATCATGGCGCTGATCGGCGTCATCCTGCTGATCGGCATTGTGAAGAAGAACGCCATCATGATGATCGACTTTGCGCTGGAGGCGGAACGCAGGCGCGGGCTGGAGCCGCTCGAGGCGATCCGGGAGGCCTGTCTGCTGCGCTTCCGCCCCATCATGATGACGACGATGGCCGCGCTGCTCGGGGCGGTGCCGCTGGCGATCGGCATGGGCGATGGCGGCGAGCTGCGGCAGCCGCTCGGCATCGCCATCGTCGGGGGCCTGATCCTGAGCCAGGTCCTCACGCTCTACACGACGCCGGTCATCTACCTCTATCTCGACCGGTTCCGCCTGTGGGCCCAGCGCCTCCGCCGCGGCGGCGCGCCGCGGATGCCGGGCTCCTCACTTCAAGCGGGCGAGTAAATGCCGACAGGTGCAGCGTTGCGAAATCTTCAGTTGATGCGCAAGCCGATCCGGTTTCTGTGCGTGGCGGCGTTCGGCGGCCTCAGCCTCGGTCTGTCCGGCTGTATTCCCGGGGCGGAGAAGCCCGAGCTCAGCCTCGAAGTGCCGGCGAGCTACAAGACTGCGGCCAAGGGCGATGCCGACGCGGCCGTTCCGGCGCTCGCCTGGTGGCGCGGCTTCCGCTCGCCCGAGCTGACCGGGCTGATGGAATCAGCGCAGCTCTACAATCTCGACATCGCGGTGGCGATCGCCCAGATCGTGCAGGCCGACGCCCAGGTCGGCGTGTCCGGCGCCGCGCTGCTGCCGTCCATCTCCGGATCGGCGAATGCCGAGCGTCAGCGTGTGGCAACGGGGTCCAGTTCGTCGCTCGGCGCCAGCGGCACCTTCTCGCAATACAGCCTCGGGCTGAGCGCAAGCTACATCGTCGATTTCTGGGGCAAGAACCGGGCGACGCTGTCGGCCTCGGAGGAGAGCGCGACCGTCGCGCGCTACAATCGCGAGGTGGTGGCGCTGACCACGATGGCGACGGTCGCCAACACATATTTCCAGCTGCTGGCGGCGCAGGACCAGATCAAGGTCACCCGCCGCAACCTCGCGGCGGCCGAGCGCATCCTTGCGCTGATCAAGTCGCAATTCGCCGGCGGCACCGCCTCGCAGCTCGATTTGTCGCAGCAGGAGGCGCTGGTCGCCACGCAGCGCGCGGCGATCCCGCCGCTCGAGGTGACGGTCGGGCAGAACACCGCGGCGCTCGCCGTGCTGGTGGCGCGCGCGCCGGCCGATTTCAAGGTGCGCGGCGGGTCCACCACACAGATCGCGGTGCCGCGCGTGACGCCGGGACTGCCGTCGGAATTGCTCTACCAGCGGCCTGACGTCCGCGAGGCCGAGGCGCAGCTGGCGTCGTCCAATTTCAGCGTCGACGCGGCGCGCGCGGCGTTCTTTCCGCAGATTCAGCTGACCGGCACCACCGGCTTCCAGAGCGCGGCGCTGGCCTCGCTGTTTGCGCCCGGCGCCTGGTACTACACGCTCGCCGCCGGGCTGACCCAGCCGCTGTTCGATGGCTTCCTGCTGGAGAGCCAGCTCAAGCTCGCCAAGGGCCAGCAGCTGCAAAACCTGCAGGCCTATCGCAAGGCGGTGCTGTCGGCCTTCGCCGATGTCGAGAAGGCGCTGATCGCGTTGCAGAAGTACACACTGCAGGAGCGCTTGCAGTCTGACGTCGTCGCCGCCTCGCGCAAGGCGTTCGAGGTCGCCGAGACGCAGTTGCGCGGCGGTACGGTCAACCTGATCACGGTGCTGCAGGCCCAGCAGACGCTGTTCACCGCCGAAAACAATCTGGTTACGGTCCGGCTCAACAAGCTGCTGGCGGCGAGCAGCCTGTTCCAGGCGCTCGGCGGCGGCTGGACGCCCGCCGGTACACTGGCGGCGGCGGTGCCATGAGGTCAGCCATGCAGCGTTTCGCGACACTCCTCGTTGCCCTTGTCATCGGGTTTGGCGCATTGACCGGCGCGTCCCGCGCGCAGCAACGGCCACCCAACAGCGTTCCGCTCGCCTTCGGCATGAGCGCCGCGAAGGCCAGCCAGTCGCTCGGCGTTCCCCTGAATTACGTGCGCGGCACGCCGGGCAATGAATTGTTCGTCGCGCTGCCCAATGTCAGGGGCAGCGTGCTGTCGAGGCGCAGCGACGGGCTCTATCTGCAATTCGGCAAGGGACGCCTGATCGCCTGGAAGGGCGATTGGGGCAACATTCCGCAATGAGGGTCTCGGCCATGATCGCCATGAGAGGACTGATCGCCTGCGCCGCCATCGCGCTGAGCGTAGCCGCGGCGTCGGCCCAGCAGCGGCCGTTGCGCTACGGCAGCACGGGCGGCGCGTATTTCGACGGCAGGGACGACGATCGCGATTTTCGAACCAACGGCTATTTCCCCGGCAATTTCGCAGCCGATCCCTTCAGCGCAGGTTTCGGTGCGGCCGGCCTGTTCGGCTCGACGCCGTGGCATTCGGCGCGGCCCTATCCGTCGCAGGTTGTGTTTGGCGCACCGTGTCAGGACTGCCGTCCGCACCGCGCACGCCGGCACCGCGGCAGGCACGAGTGAGGCGCTTCGGAGAGGCTTGATGCCTCTAAAGCGTGATGAGATTAGGTTCAGCTGGAGCGGCGTCGAAGGTTCACCTCTCCCTTGGGAGAGGTCGATTTGCGCAGCAAATCGGGTGAGGGATTACGGTCTATCGAGAGAACAAGAGCCCTCACCCGGATTGCTTCGCAATCCGACCTCTCCCCGGCGGGGAGAGGTGAACCGAGACCGCGCCAAGCCGATTCAAACCAAAATTCTTCCTGCTTTAGGCCTTGCGCAAGAGCTCGTCGATGATGCGCGGCTTCATCCAGCCGGCCTTGTCGATGATTTCGTTGCGCAGGGTGTCCTTTTCCATCTCGTATTGTTCATGCGAAATTTCCCGGCCACCGGTCGCGGTGATTCCGTACGTCTCGAGCAGGGCGTTGTGCCGCGCCTTCCACGCGATCACATGCTCGGTCATGACTTGCGTCACGGATGGCAGGAAGCCGGGATGGCCTGCCAGGCCGCATGACACGGTGGTCTGCGGGTCTCCCGCCAGCATGATCACGTTCCACTCGTCGTAGCCGATCAGCCCCATCTGCGCGTAGAGAAACGCGCCATGCGGTCCATCCCAGATCTTCTGGTCGATGACCAGGAACGGCACCGCGTGGCAGTGGCCGTGGCGCGCAGTCATGTTGCGGTTGAAGGTCTCGGTACGGTCCTGCAATCGCTTGCTGGCCGCAGCGAACACGGCGAGTCGATTGTCGACCGTCGGCACGATGCCGGCTTCGTCATCAGGCGCGAAGCCTGCATCGCGCAGCATCGACCCGATCAGCGGGTGATCCCACTGCTGCTTGTGAAAAGCGGGCGTCGCGCCGTCGGCGCCCGGCGCCGGACGCATGGTCTCCTTGAGCTCGCCCAAGGTCGTCTCTTGCTTCTTTCCAAAAACTGGCCTGCGCCCGAACATCGCGTGCCGCTCCTGCCAAGCAGTTGGCACAAGCATCGCAAAGGACGCCCAGAACTTTCTTAACCGGTCAGGCTCGGCGGGCCGCGATCCATCAACAGCGTGACGTAGCCGTTAAAGCGAACCGGACAAATCAATCGAATTTGCCGAAATTTGCGGCATTAGCTGGCGGCGGCGCTGGTCGATTTGTCGAGCGCCGGGCTGACGCGGGCGAACCGCACCACGAAGCGGGTGCCCTTGTGGCCGGGGTCGCGCTCGACGCTGGCGTCGAGCTTGGCGGCCATCGCGCTGACGATGCGCTGGCCCATGCCGGTGCCGCGTGGATCGTCCTTGTCGGAAAAGCCGACCCCGTCGTCGCCGATCGCGAGCTGCAGATCGTCGCCTTGCGGCTTCAGCTCGACATGGATCGGGCCGGCGCCGTCGGGATAGGCGTACTTCACGGCGTTCATCACCAGCTCGTTGACGATGATGCCGATCGCGACCGCGCGGTCGGGGTCGATCTCGATCGGGTCGGCCTTCAAGGTCAGTCGCGACATCTTGTTGCCTTCGGCCGATCGCCGGAGATCCTCGAGCAGCGCTTCGAGATACTGGTTGAGCATCACCGTCTTGAAGTCGTGCGAGGTGTAGAGGCGGCGGTGCACCTGCGCGACGGCCGCGACGCGCCCCATCGCGTTGGTCAGCGCTGCCTTCACATCCTGCTGGGTCGCGGAGTTGGCCTGCAGATGCAGCAGCGAGGCGATGATCTGCAGCGAATTGCCGACGCGATGGTTGACCTCGCGGAGCAGAACCTCACGCTCGGCGGCGAGCGCGGCATAGCGGTCGCGCGAGGCGTGCACCTCGGCCTCGGCCTCGTCGCGCGCCTTCTGGAGCGCGGCCTGCCGGATCGCGCCGTTCACCGCGACCTGGAGCAGGGGGATGAACTCGCCCCTGACGTCCTTGACCAGGTAGTCCGCCGCGCCGGCCTTCAGCGCGGTGACGGCGATCGCCGAATCCTGCGACGCGGTGACGAACACCACCGGCGGAGCGTCCGGTATCTTGAGGATCTGCTCCAGCGTCTCCAGCCCGTCGAGGCCGGGCATGTACTGATCGAGCGCGACGACGTCGATGCCGCCCTGGGCGAGCCGGTCGAGGCCTTCCTGGCCGCTTGCGGCGTGCACGACCTTGTAGCCCGCGCGCGTCAGCCCGCGTTCGACCAGGCGCGCCAGCGCCGCGTCGTCGTCGATATAGAGCAGTGTCGGCGTTGCGCTGGTCATACGGAAGCCGGCGGCACCTGAATCACGGAAAAGAACAGGCCAAGCTGGCGAATGGCGTTGGCAAAGCTTTCGTAGTTCACCGGCTTGGTGATGTAGACGTTGCAACCGAGCTCGTAGCAACGCTTGATCTCCTGGGAGTCGTCGGTCGTGGTCAGCACGACCACCGGCGTCGACTTGAGATACTTGTTCTCCTTGACCCGCTTCAGAATATCGATGCCGGTCATGTCGGGCAGATTGAGATCGAGCAGGATCAGCAGGGCCTGGCCCTTGCGCTCGACGGCGCTGCCGTCCTTGCCGAACAGGTAGTTCACGGCCTCTGTACCGTTGGTGAACGGGATGATCTCATTGTTGACACCTGAGCGCCGGATATTCCGCTCAATCAGGCGGGCATGGCCTTCGTCGTCCTCAATCATGATGATGGTGACTGGATCACTCATGTCACTTTGTCCCGATTCTTGCCTGACCAATTGATAGGCAGCGTGATCGTGAAGGTGCTGCCGTTGTGAAGTTCCGATGCTACCGACATGGTGCCGCCCAGTCTGCGCACAAGTGCGCGGACATGGGCAAGCCCGATGCCCTGACCGGGCTTGTCCTGGGTTCCGGCGCGACGGAACAAATCGAAGATGCGCTGATGGTCCTTCGGATCGATGCCGCGGCCGTTGTCGGTGATCTCGAAGATCGCGAAGCCGAGCTTGGTGCGGCCCTCGATCGAAATCTCGCCGGGAACGCCGTTCCTGAGGTACTTGAGTGCATTGTCGATCAGATTGGAGAATATCTGCTCCAGTGCGAGGCGGTCGCTGACGATATTGGGCAACGCGCCGACCTCGACGGTCGCATTGGCCTCGACGGCCTGGTGAGCCACCGTCTTGACGATGCCGTCGATCAGCTCGCGCAGATCGACGCGTTCGGGCTTGAACTCGCGGCGGCCCTCGCGGGTCAGATTGAGGATCGCGCTGATCAGGCGGTCCATCTTGGCGATCGACGATTTGATGAAACCGAGCGATTCGTTGAAATCGTCGGATAGCTGCTTGTCGGAGCCTTCGAGCTCGGGTTCGGCCACATCGGTCGCGTCTTCCGGCATCGCCGGCGCCAGCGACGCGGCGCGATTGAGCGTGGCGATCCGCTTGAAGATGTCGCCGCGCAGTTCCTCGAGCTCGCTGGTGAAGCCCATGATGTTGACCAGCGGCGAGCGCAGATCGTGGCTGACGATATAGGCGAAGCGCTGGATTTCCTCGTTGGCCTCGCGCAGGTCGGAGGTGCGTTCGTCGACGATGGTCTCGAGATTGAGGTTGCTGTCGCGCAGCCTCGCCTCGGCGTCGTCGCGCGCCCGCGATGATCGCCGCAGCAGCACCAACGAGAGAGCGGCAAGCGCCAACACCATGCAGGAGCCGGCGATGGTGACGGAGGAGGCCAGCACCTGGGTCCTGTCCGCAGTCGCGGTGCGTCCCGCCAGCAGCCGATCCTCCTCGGCGCGCATGTCGCGGCCGATCCGGGCGATCGCCTCCAACGCATCGGTCGACGTGCCCTTGCGCAAGATGTCGATGCTGGTCGCCGCGTCGTTGTTCTTGACGCGCTCGATGCTGAGGGCGAACTCGGCGAGGCGCTGCTCGACCGCGGCCTTGAGCTTCGCGGCATTGGCGACCTGCGCCGGATTATCGACGGTCATCATCTGGAGATGACCGAGCGCGGCCGGGAGTCCCGCTGCAGCGGCCTGGTACTCGGACAGGTATTGTGGTGCTGATGTCAGCAGATACGCCCGGGTCGCGCTTTCGGCGCGCCTGATGTCGAGCAGCAGGTTGGCAACCTGGCTCTCGGTCTCGACGGTGTGGATTACCCAGGCGTTGTCTTCGCGCGCCTTGTTGACCAGCACGACCGACGCCACGCTGACCGCGACCAGCACGAAAAATCCCGCCGACAGCAGGAGGATCTGTAACGTCGACCGGCGTCGTGAAACGAGCGTCACGACGATCTCGCTGTGGGAGTGGGATTCAACGCGTCCCCGTGGAAAGCCAATAACCCTATAGTACGTTTGAGGAAGGGCCGGGTTCCACGGAGTTCCGAACTATTTTGCAGCGTCGGACGGCTGACCGGCGAGGTACTGCTCCAGCCAGTGAATGTGGTAGTCGCCCTCGATGATATCGGGCTCGCGCACCAGCGCGCGGAACAGCGGCAGCGTCGTCTCGATCCCGTCGACCACCATCTCGTCCAGCGCCCGGCGCAGCCGCATCAGGCATTCGCCGCGGGTCTTGCCGTGCACGATCAGCTTGCCGACCAGCGAGTCGTAATAGGGCGGGATCACATAGCCCTGATAGACGGCGGAATCGATCCGCACGCCGAGGCCGCCAGGCGGATGGAATTGCGTGATCCGTCCGGGCGAGGGACGGAAGGTCTGCGGGTTCTCCGCATTGATGCGGCACTCGATGGCGTGGCCGATGATCGCGATGTCGTCCTGCTTGGCCGGAAGGTCGCCGCCGGCGGCGATCCGGATCTGCTCCAGCACGAGATCGATATCGGTGATGCTTTCGGTGACGGGATGCTCGACCTGGATGCGCGTGTTCATTTCGATGAAATAGAACTCGCCGTCTTCGTAGAGGAATTCGATGGTGCCGACGCCGAGATATTTCATGTCCCGCATCGCCTTGGCGCAGGTCTCGCCGATCCTGGCGCGCGCCGCCGCCGCGAGCACGGGCGAGGGGCCTTCCTCCCAGACCTTCTGGTGACGGCGCTGCAGCGAGCAGTCGCGCTCACCGAGATGGATGGCGCCGCCGCGGCCGTCGCCGAGAATCTGGATCTCGATGTGGCGCGGCTTCTGCAGGTATTTTTCCAGGTAGACCGAGGCGTCGCCGAATGCCGACTTGGCCTCGTTGGCCGCGGTCGAGAGCGCCAGCGCGAGGTCGGCCTCGGTGTGGGCGACCTTCATGCCGCGGCCGCCGCCGCCGGCCGCCGCCTTCACCAGCACCGGAAAGCCGATCTCCCTGCCGCTCGCGAGCGCGTCGGCCTCCGAGGTCACCGCGCCGTCCGAGCCGGGCACCACGGGAATGCCGAGGCGCTTTGCGGTCTTCTTGGCTTCGATCTTGTCGCCCATCAGGCGGATGTGCTCGGCCTTCGGTCCGATGAAGCCCAGATTGTGGTCGGCGAGGATCTCGGCGAAGCGCGCGTTCTCGGACAGGAAGCCGTAGCCCGGATGCACGGCGTCGGCGCCGGTAATCTCGCAGGCCGCGAGCAGCGCTGGCACGTTGAGATAGGAATCCTTCGACGGCGGCGGGCCGATGCACACGCTCTCGTCGGCGAGCCGCACATGCATGGCGTCGGCGTCGGCGGTGGAATGCACCGCAACCGTCGAGATGCCGAGCTCCTTGCAGGCGCGCAGCACGCGAAGCGCGATCTCGCCGCGATTGGCTATGAGGATCTTGTCGAACATCGCAGCGCCTGGTGTTGACGGAAGCTATTCAATGATGACGAGCGGCTCGCCGAATTCGACCGGCTGGCCGTCCTCGACGAGAATCTGCGTCACGGTGCCCGCGCGCGGCGACGGGATCTGGTTCATCGTCTTCATCGCCTCGATGATCAGAAGCGTCTGGCCGGCGGAGACCTTGGTCCCGATTTCAATGAACGGCTTGGCGCCCGGCTCGGGCGCCCAATAGGCGGTGCCGACCATCGGCGAGGGCACGGCGCCCGGGTGCTTGGCGAGGTCGGTCGCAGCCGTAGCAACCGGGACGGCCACGGCACCCGGTGCGGCAACGCCCGCCAAGGAGGCCGTGGGCACCGAGGCCGCGATGCTGATGTTGCGCGCGACGCGGACACGCAGGCCGGCACGCTCGATCTCGATCTCGGTCAGATTGGTTTCCGCGAGCAGCAGCGCGAGCTCGCGAATGAGGACGCTGTCGTCGCTCTTGGAGTCGTTCTTTTTTGCGGCTGATTTGTCGTCTGGCTGGCGCGCCATGCTCTGTGATCCAAAATCTCTGTCTGGTGACGGGGAACGTCAGGATTGACGATTAAGTCTTTGGCTTGGCGTCGATCTTGACGCCGATCCTGGTGGCGAGGCCGATGATGGCAAGCCGGTAGCCGTCGATGCCGAAGCCGCAAAGTGACGCGAAGGCGGCTTTAGCAGTGAACGAGTGGTGCCGGAAGCTTTCGCGGGCGTGGATGTTGCTGACATGAACTTCGACCGCGGGAATCTTGACCGCGACCAGCGCGTCATGCAGCGCGATCGAGGTATGAGAGTAGCCACCGGCGTTGATGATGATGCCGACCGCCTTCTTGGCATGGGCCTCATGGATGAAGTCGATCAACTCACCCTCGCGGTTGGACTGCCGGCAGTCGGCGGTCAACCCGAACTGGCGCGCGGTGTCCGCGCACAGCTTCTCGACATCGGCGAGGGTGGCATGGCCGTAGGTCTCCGGCTCGCGCGTCCCCAGCAGATTGAGGTTCGGGCCGTTCAGCACATAGATCGTTCCGGCAGCAGCCATTCCAGAGTTTCCTGCCAAGGGTTCCGGCCAAAGTTCCGAGAGGGGATCCGACAAGGGGTGGAGTGGGCCGGGTTATAGGTAACAACCGGCCGAAGGGGAAGTCTTTAGGTGAAATCGGAACGTCTTCAACAACTTCCTCCGCCCTGTTAGATGGCTGCCCTAACCTACGGAAAATGCTGATTAACCAAATCTTGCGGAAGCTGCCTTCGGCGGGCGCTCCGGCCCGCCATCCACTGGCGCGGTGCGGGTTGCGGCCGAAAGCAAGACCCCGCCCCAAAAGGGGCGGGGTCGAGGTGAGGCGAGGGTCCGTCTTCGAGGGCCCGTCTTGGCTCCCTCGCACCGAGGCCGGTCTAGCCCTCGATGATGTAGACGATCTCATGGGTCTCAGGCTGCACGATCACGTAGCGGCCCTTGACCAGGATGAACTGATAGCCGCGCCACTGCGGGTAGATCGTCACGACCCGCTCCGGCACCGGGTAGAAGTGAATGTCAGCCGGAACGCGGGTGCCGACCGACACGTTGAAGTTCACGTTGGTGGCTTCGGTCACGTGCTCCGACTTGATCGCGGTCGTGATCTGAGTGCGCTTCTCGGCCGGCGGAGCCGCGGTCGCCGACGTTGCCGCGTTACCGGTCGTCGTCTGCGTGCGGCTCGTGTCGTTGGTCTGCGCACGGTTGGTGTCGGACGGGCTCTTGGTCTGGGCGTTCTGGTTGGTCGTGGCACCGCTACCGCTCTTGTCGCGGCTCTCGGCATTCATCTTGCCGCTCTTGTCACGCTCCTCGGCTTTCATGTTGCCGCTCTTGTCGCGACCCTCAGCCTTCATATCCTTCGAGCCCTCCTTGGAGCCCTTGGCCGCATCGTTCTCCGAGCTCATGCCCTTCGACTTTTGGGTACTGTCCTGCGCACCCTTGGTGGCCGTGCCGGACTTGTCGGACTCAGCCCCCTTGGTGCTCGACTCACCCGTCGTCGAATGCTCGGAACCCTTCATGCCGCTCTTGTCATGCTGCATGGTGCCCGATGACGCGCCACCGGACGGTGCAGACTGCTGCGTGGTCGCACCACCACCAGCCCCGGTTTCCCTGTTGGCGCCGCCGGCGCCCTGTGCGTTCGCGAAACCGGTGCCGGCGATCAAAGCGGCTGCGGCGACCGAAATCAGAAAGCGGTTAGACATCGTAATTCCTCCTCGTTTTTCAGCATTGCCCGCGCCGACAACGGGAGAGCATGTGCGATGTTCCTGTTGATTTGCGGTTCCTTGCGGTTTGTTCTTTAGGTGAATGCGCGATGAACGCGCGAGATGAATGCGCGGCTGCTTCAACCGCGCGGGCCCAGTCGAACTCGATGCTCGCAAGATCGCGCTGGCCGTTGCCGCCGCCGAAATTGAAGCCGCCGAAATGCTCTTCGATCTCGAGATTAGGCCGCGCTGTATTTCGGCATCCCGCGACTTCCGTTGTTGGTGACGGCCCTTGGTTGCGGCCCGCGCGGAATCGGTTTGGTGACGACAATAAAAAAATCCGGCTGCATGGCAGCCGGATTTTGTACGCGATGCGCGCTGTCGAAGCGGCGATCAGCAGGTCGCCTTGCCGCAGCGGGCAATGCCGATCTTTTCCTTGAGATTGTCGACGCCGACGGCGCCGATCACGACCTGCTTGCCGATCACGTAGCTCGGCGTGCCGTTCATGCCCATGGATTCGGCGAGGCGGAAGTTCTCCTCGATGGTCGCCTTCACTTCGGGGCTCGCCATATCCTTCTCGATCTTCGTTATGTCGAGACCGACTTCCTTGGCGACCGCCAGCGCGCGCGCCTTGTCGGCGGCGCCGCGGCCGCCGAGCAGCTTCTGGTGGAAATCGAGATATTTCTTGCCGGTCGGATCCTGCATGCGCACGGCGACCGCGACCTGCGCGGCCTCGACCGAGCCCTGGCTCAGCACCGGGAATTCCTTCAGCACGACCTTCAGCTTCGGATCCGCCTTCATCAAATCGAGCATGTCGGACATCGCGCGCTTGCAGTAGCCGCAATTGTAATCGAAGAACTCGACGAAGGTGACGTCGCCGTCCTTGTTGCCGAGCATGACGCCGCGCGGCGAATTGAAGATCGTGTCGGCGTTCTTGGCGACGCTCTGCTCATGCTTCTCGGCTTCGGCGGCGGCCTGCCGCTTGCTCAGCTCGTTCATCGCCTCCTCGAGCACCTCCGGGTGCGCGATCAGATAGTTGCGCACGATGGTCTCGATGTCGCCGCGCTGGGTGTCGGTGAAGCTCTGCGCGGACGCCGAAAGCGGCGCGGCGCAAACGCCGAGCGCGAGCAGGGCGGGGGCAAGAAAACGAAGCGCTGGCATGACAAAATCCTTGTTCGCGGTGGCTCAAAAAAGCGGCGTGGCCGTGAGCCGGTTTCGGTGATCGTTGTATGGAACTACGGTTTATTTCTAGTTGTTTTTCTGACCCGGCATGGGCTTGGCGCTCACAATGTCGTCAGCTTTGACCCAGCCGGGCGTGCCGATCGCGAACCGCGTCTTGGCGCGTGACGCAAGGTCGCGGGCGGTCTTGGTGTCGCCGCGGAGATAGGCCGCCTGCGCCGAGGCGAGGTCGGCCTGGGCATAGTCGCCCTTGCGGCCATAGGCCATCGCGAGCTGGGTATAGCCGAGCGGCGCCTCGGGCTCGCGCGCCACCGCGGCGCGCAGCATGTTGACCGCCTCGTCGGTGTAGGCCTTGTTGTCGGAGGCGACCAGCGCCTGGCCGAGCAGCATCTCGATCAGCGGGGAATTGCTGGAGAGCTGCACCGCGCGGCGCAGCGGCGCGATGGCTTCGGCGGGCCGGCCGCCTTCGAGCAGCGCCTGGCCGCGCAATTCGTAGAAATAGGGATTGTTGGGCTGCACCTGGATCAAGCCGTCGATCTGCGCGATCGCCGAGCGCAGATCGCCGTGCAGATAGGTCGTGATCGCGCGTGCATAGCGCGCCGGCAGGCTGGTGTTGGACAGCGGATAGCGGCGGTAGACCGTGTCCTGCCGCTCCATGAAGCCCGAGATCTTGGCGCGCATCATGTCGTGGCGCAGCTGCAGCGCCGGATCGTCCTTCTTGTCCCAATAGGGGCTGGAGCGCGCCAATTCCTGCAGCGCGGAGACGCGATCGACCGGCATCGGGTGCGACTGCAAATAGGGGTCGGCCCCGCGCGAGGCAAACAGGCTCTCGTCGGTGAAGCGCTTGAACGTCTCGTACATGCCGCGGGCCGACTGTCCGGTCGCGTTCAGGAACTTGACGCCGGCGCGGTCGGCGTTCTCTTCCTGCTGGCGCTGATAGGACAACAGCGTGCGCTGAATGACCGCTTGCGGCGCCGAGATCGCCGCGGCGCCGGCGCTGGAGAGACCGTTTCCGCCACCGCGGCCGCCCGCACCCGCGGCAAGCGCGCCGACGCCGAGCAGCATCGCGATGATCATCTGGGTCTGGGCCTGCGCTAACTGCTCGCGCATCTTGGCGAGATGGCCGCCGGCGAGGTGGCCGGTCTCGTGCGCCAGCACGCCGATGATCTGGTTCGGCGTCTCCGATTGCAGCAGCGCACCGTAATTGACGAAGATGCGCCGGCCGTCGGCGACGAAGGCGTTGAACGAGCCGTCGTTGATGATCACGATCTGGATGTTCTGCTTCTCCAGACCGGCGGCGCGCAGGATCGGCCTTGTGTATTCGCGCAGCAGCTGCTCGGACTCGGTGTCGCGCAGCACCGGCGGGCCTTTTTGCTGGGCTCGCGCAGGGACGACGGGCCCGACCGCGAGCGCAACCGCAGTCATGAACGCGGTCAGCTTGAAGGTCCTGGTGCGAAGCGCGAGGCGGAACAGCATGGGCGATCTATCGGCGATGACTGGCCGCGCCGGCACACGTCCGGGGTCCGGGCCCGACCGGATTTGGCGCGTGGCGCAGTCTGTTGTTTTTGCAGTTCTTCTTCACGCGAACCGGGTATTCACTTGGCCTGAAAGCGTTATAAGGAGCCACCGAATGCGGCCAGTCTGGGGCGGCAGCCGGTAACGGGAACCCGAATTCGGCAGCGGCCGTGCAATAGCAGAAATCCATGCGTGAAGCGACACCGAGAGACCGTGTAAGCAGCCTGTTGACAGCGTCCGGACGGAGCGATGTTCCGCCGTTCATGGTGATGGACGTGATGGCGGCCGCCGCGCGAATCGAAGCCGCCGGCGGCCATGTCGTCCATATGGAGGTGGGACAGCCTGCCGCAGGCGCGCCGAAGCCGGCGATCGCGGCCGCGCAGGCCGCGCTTGCGGACGGGCGGATCGACTACACGTCGGCGCTCGGCATTCCCTCGCTGCGCGCGCGCATCGCACGGCACTATCGCGACACGTATGGTTGCGCGGTCGACGCGGAGCGCATCATCGTCACCACCGGCTCGTCGGGTGGGTTCATCCTGGCGTTTCTTGCGATGTTCGAGCCGGGCGACCGGGTCGCCGTCACCGTGCCGGGCTATCCGCCGTACCGGCATATCCTGACCGCGCTGGGCTGCGAGCCGGTGCTGATCGAAACCTCCGGCGACACCCGCCATGCCCTGACCGGCGAGGCGCTGCTCGCCGCCCATCGCAAGGCGCCGCTGAAGGGCGTGCTGGTCGGCAGCCCCGCCAATCCGACCGGCACCATGATGTCGCGCGAGGCGCTGTCGAGCCTGATGGCGGCTGCCGACAGCGCGGGCATCCGTTTCATCTCCGACGAGATCTATCACGGGCTCGACTATGCATTTCCTGCGGTGACGGCCGCCGAGCTGTCGCCGAACGCGCTCGTGATCAACTCGTTCTCGAAGTACTTCTGCATGACCGGCTGGCGTGTCGGCTGGATGGTGGTGCCCGACGTGCTGGTGCGGCCGATCGAGCGGCTGCAGCAGAACCTGTCGATCTCGGTGCCGACCCTGTCGCAGATCGCGGCCGAAGCGGCGTTCGAAGGCCGCGAGGAGATGGAGGCGATCAAGCGCGGCTATCAGGAGAACCGCCGCATCCTGATCGAAGGGCTGCCGAAGGCCGGCCTGACCAAATTCCTGCCCGCTGACGGCGCGTTCTACCTGTATGCCGACGTCTCCGACTTCACCTCTGACAGCTTCGCCTTCGCCAGCGAGATGCTCGAGAAGGCGCATGTCGCGGCGACCCCCGGCGTCGATTTCGATCCGATCCACGGCCGCGCCTTCATCCGTTTTTCCTATGCACGCTCGGCCGCGGAGATGCAGGAAGCAGTTGCGCGGATCGCGCATTGGCTTAAATAGCCCGCGAACTCCAAGCGCTTTAAGAGCCTTCAAGAGCCGTCCGGAGTTCGCTTTGCCTTTCGGATCAGTTTCGCAGCGCAGCGTCGTGGTTTCACCGGCGCTGTGGCGGGCGGATCATCGCGGATAAGCGGCAGGGCCCACACAGTTCCATTTGACTTGAGCGGCCAAGTTGATCTTGGCTATTTCCGCCATTTCTGAGGGGGAGTGACACATGGCGACGACAACCGTTGCCACGACTGCACCGGCGAGCACCGGCAGCAAGCCGTGGTATAAAGTTCTCTATGTCCAGGTCCTGATCGCGATCGTGCTCGGCGCATTGGTCGGCTGGTTGTGGCCCGGCCTTGCCACCAACGAGTGGATCAAGGCGCTCGGCGACGGCTTCATCAAGCTGATCAAGATGGTGATCGCGCCGATCATCTTCTGCACCGTGGTGTCGGGCATCGCCCATATACAAGATGCCAAGAAGGTCGGCCGCATCGGCGTCAAGGCGCTGGTGTATTTCGAGGTCGTCTCGACCTTCGCGCTGGTGATCGGATTGCTCGTCGGCAATCTGGTCAGGCCCGGCGCCGGCTTCGGCAACGCGGCGGCGAATGCGCAGGCGGTTGCCGGCTATGCCAAGCAGGCGGAGGCGCAGAAGAGCGTCGACTTCGTGCTGCACATCATTCCCGACACCGTGGTCGGCGCATTCGCGCAGGGCGAGATCCTGCAGGTGCTGCTGTTCTCGGTGCTGTTCGGCTTCGCGATCATGGGCCTCGGCGAGCGCGGCCACACCATCCGCTCGTTCATCGACGACGCCGCGCACGCGGTGTTCGGCGTCATCTCGATCGTGATGCGGGCGGCGCCGATCGGCGCGTTCGGCGCGATGGCTTTCACCATCGGCAAGTTCGGCACCGGCGCGATCCTCAACCTGATGGGGCTGATCGCGACGTTCTATCTGACCGCCGCGCTGTTCGTGTTCGTGGTGCTCGGCATCATCGCGCGGGTCGCCGGGTTCTCGATCTTCAAGTTCCTGGCCTACATCAAGGACGAGCTCCTGATCGTGCTCGGCACCTCGTCCTCCGAGAGCGCGCTGCCGTCATTGATGGAGAAGCTCGAACGGCTCGGCTGCTCGAAATCCGTGGTCGGCCTCGTGGTGCCCACGGGCTATTCGTTCAACCTCGACGGCACCAATATCTACATGACGCTGGCGACCCTGTTCATCGCGCAGGCGCTGGGCTTCGATCTCACCTTCAGCCAGCAGATCACCATCCTGATCGTGGCGATGCTGACCTCGAAGGGCGCCTCCGGCATCACCGGTGCGGGCTTCATCACGCTGGCGGCGACGCTTGCGGTGGTCGATCCGCGGCTGGTGCCGGGCATGGCGATCGTGCTCGGCATCGACAAGTTCATGAGCGAGTGCCGCGCGCTGACCAATCTGTGCGGCAACGGCGTCGCCTGCGTGATCGTCGCCTGGTGGGAGGGCGAGCTCGATCGCGACAAGCTCAACGCCAATCTCGCCCGGCAGATCGACCCGACTGACATGGAGACCGCGCTGACGACGGACTGATTTTTCGTCGACGTCAGAACCGGTCCAGCCGATACGGCGAGGTGTCCACCGCGGATGCCTCGCCGTTCATCGTTTCGGCCAGCACGCGCGCGGTCGCGGGGCCGAGCGTGAAGCCCTGATGGCCGTGACCGAAATTGACCCACAGTCCGCGATGGCGCGGCACCGGCCCGAGCACCGGCAGCATGTCGGTCGTGCAGGGGCGGGTGCCGAACCAGGGCTCGGGCTCGACGCGGCTGCCGATCTCGATCAGCTCGCGTGCGGCCGCTTCGGCGTAGCCGAGCTGGATCGGTGTCGCCGGTGCGTCGGGACTGGTCAGCTCCGCGCCGGTGGTGATGCGGATGCCCTTGGCCATCGGCGCCATCGCGTAGCCGTTCGCGGTGTCGACCAGCGGCAGGTCGAGCGAGCGGCCGCCCTGGTAGTGCATGTGGTAGCCGCGCTTGCGCACCAGCGGGATCCGGTAGCCGAACTTGCGCAACAATTGCGGTGACCACGGGCCGAGCGTGACCACGACGTGGGCGGCATCGATCCGGCCGCCACTGGTGTCGACCGACCAGCCGGACGTCGTCTCCGTCAGCGTCTGCGCATCGCCGCGCAGCAGCGTGCCGCCGAGACGCTCGAACAATCCGGCATAGGCCGAAACCAGCCCGCCGGGGTCCGACACGGTCCAGGGCCCAAGCCAGTGGATGGCGCCGGGCAGGTCGTCGCGCAGCAGCGGCTCCGCCTTGGCGAGCTCGCGGCCATCGAGGACGCGAAACGTCACGCCGAAATCGCGCTGGTTCTCCTCGGCGACAGCGATCGCCTGCTCCAGCGCGGCCGGGTCGCGATGCAGCAGGCGATAGCCGGCGCGGCGGATCAGATTGTCGGCATGGGCGTCGCGGATCAGCGTGTCATGCTCGGCGGTGGCGTAGGCGATCAGGCGCGCCCAGGCGAGGGTGGCTTCGCGGTGCCGCTCGGGCGTCGAGTTCCACCAATAGCGCAGCAGCGGGCCGGCGTGCTGCGGCAGCGACGCCAGGCGATAGCGTACGTCGTTGGTGCGCCCCATCGCGATCCTGGCGAGCGTGGCGGGATCGCGCGGCATCGGGTAGGGCCGCACCGCCTCGCTCTGAATGATGCCGGCATTGCCGTAACTGGTTTCGCGGCCGGGTTCCTTGCGGTCGACCAGCGTCACCGACCAGCCGCGACGCTGCAGATGCAGCGCCGTGCTTACGCCCACCATGCCGCCGCCAAGAACGATCGCGCTTTGCATTAGGATCCGTCTCCGTCAGGCTCCGTTACGCCGAGGTCTGACGAACGGATTGCCTGTTCAATAAAAACGCCCGGCGTGAACCGGGCGTTTTGACTTACAGGTGGTGCTAGTTGCCGCCGCCGAAGCGGCGTGACCACCAGCCCTTGCGGGCCGGAGCCTCGGCCGCACCGGCCGGTGCCGGCTCTGGAGCAGCCGCGGCCGGCTCAGGGGCAGCTTCCTCCGCCGGGCTCTGAACCAGCGCCGCTGATGCCTCGGGCAGTGGGCTCGACGCGAAGTTGACCTTTTCGCGCACCGTCGAGCGGCGGCGCTGCGCACGGTCGCCTTCGGCCGCCGTGTCCTCGGCGGCAGTCGCCGCGGCAGTTTCGGGCTCGGGTGCCGCGACCGGCTCAACAGGCTCAACAGGCGCGGCCTCGGTCGGCCGCCACTCCGGCGGCTCGGCGACCAGCTCGGGCTGCGCCAGCGAGGGAGCCGGCTCCGCATCATGGCTATCGAAATCGGCGACGGCGTCGGAGGCCTCCGACGTCGCCGCCGGGCTCAACTCATCGGAGATCGATCCGGCGAGACCGTCGTCCGGTCCGCCGCTGCCGCGCCGGCGGCGGCCGCCGCGACGTCCGCGGCGCCGCGGACGGCGGTCGCCATCGCCGGCCTGGTCGTCGCGGGCAGCGCCCTGCTGCTCGTCGCCTTCGTCCTCATTGCCTTCGGCATCGGCGGCGGCAACCGCCTCGGTGCCGTCGGGCAGGACATGCATGAGATCGCCGTCCTCGCGCGGCTGCTGGGTGCCTTCACGCGCCTCGCTGCCGCCGCGGCCGCGACGCCGGCGGCGTCGCTTGCGGCGCTGACCGTCGCCTTCGCCTTCGGCGGCGCCTGCTTCATCACCGGCCGCCCGCTCGTCGGCGAGGCCCTCGGTCTCGTCGGTCTCGATCTCGGCCTCGTATTCGAACAGCTCTTCCTCCTCATCGGCCTCTTCGGCCTGGGCCGGCGCAGCGGCAGCCTGCGCAGCGAGCAGCGCCTTGGCCGCTTCGAGCGTATGCACCTGCTCACCGCGGTCGATGATGTAGGACTGCTGGCCGTGCACCGTGGCGTCCGCGACGATCGACAGCGAAACTCGGAAGGAGTCTTCGAGATCGCGCAGATGGCCGCGCTTGTGGTTGAGCACGTACAGCGCGACGTCGGTACGGGTACGGACCACCAGATTGTGGGTCGCGCCCTTCATCAGGATCTCCTCGATGCCGCGCAAGAGCTGCAGTGCCACCGACGAGACCGAGCGGACGTGACCGCTTCCGCCGCATTGCGGGCAGGGCTCCGTCGAGCTTTCGAGCACGCTGGCGCGGATGCGCTGGCGCGACATTTCCAAGAGGCCGAAATGCGAGATGCGGCCGACCTGGATCCGCGCACGGTCCTGCCGCAGGCAGTCGGACAGCTTGCGCTCGACCGCGCGGTTGTTGCGCTTCTCGTCCATGTCGATGAAGTCGATGACGATCAGGCCGGCGAGGTCACGCAGGCGCAATTGGCGCGCGACTTCTTCCGCCGCTTCCAGATTGGTCTTGAGCGCGGTGTCCTCGATATGGTGCTCGCGCGTGGCGCGGCCGGAGTTGACGTCGATCGAGACCAGCGCCTCGGTCTGGTTGATCACGATGTAGCCGCCGGAGCGCAACTGCACGGTCGGCGAGAACATCGCGTCGAGCTGGCTTTCGACGCCCATGCGCGAGAACAGCGGCTGGCCGTCGCGATATTGCTTCACCGCGCGCACATTGGCCGGCATCAGCATCTTCATGAAGTCGCGCGCTTCACGGTAGCCGGCTTCGCCCGCCACCTGGATCTCGTCGATCTCCTTGTTGTAGAGGTCGCGCAGCGAGCGCTTGATCAGTGAGCCTTCCTCGTAGACCAGCGTCGGCGCCTGCGACTTCAGCGTCAGGTCGCGCACCGTTTCCCACATCCGGATCAGATATTCGAAGTCGCGCTTGATCTCCGGCTTGCTGCGGGAGGCGCCGGCGGTGCGCAGGATGATCCCCATGCCCTCGGGCACGTCGAGATCCTGCACCACTTCCTTGAGCCGCGAACGGTCCTGGGCGGAGGTGATCTTGCGGCTGATGCCGCCGCCGCGCGCAGTGTTGGGCATCAGCACGGCGTAGCGGCCGGCGAGCGACAGATAGGTGGTCAGCGCGGCGCCCTTGTTGCCGCGCTCTTCTTTGACGACCTGCACCAGCATCACCTGCCGGCGCTTGATCACTTCCTGGATCTTGTACTGGCGGCGCGGACGGAACGGGCGCTCCGGAACCTCCTCGAGCACGTCGTCGCCGCCGACCGACTCGACGACGTCCTCTTCCTCGCCTTCCTCGCCGTCATCCTCTTCGTCATCTTCGCCGGCCTCGTCGCCAGGCCCGGTCTCGGGCGCAACCACCTCGGCGAGCGCGCCGTATTCGGCGACCGCGTGTTCATCGGCGGTGGCGTGAACGTCGTCGGAAACCACATGCGGCGCGTCGTCGGCATGCGCGGCGTTTTCCTCGATCTGCTCCTCATGGACCCGCTCGGGCTCATGATTGACCTCGACCGTCTCGACGGACTCGGGCGCGGCCGACGCGGCGGAGGCTTCGACCACCGCAACGACGGGGTCGGATGGGGCGTCGGCAGCCGCCGCCTCGCTCACTTCGGGGGCGTGGTCGTGATCATGCGCATGATCGTGATCGTGGTGGTCGTCGTGACCATGATCGTGGTGGCCATGATCGTCGTGGCCATGATCATGGTCCTCGTGATGCGCATGATCATGCGCCTCATGCTCATGGCCTTCGTGGGCGACCACGCCGTGATCGTGGTGCTCGGCATCATGTTCATGATGCTCGGCATCGACGGGATGTTCGTGACCCTCGATGGTGGGCAGCGCCTGCGTGTCGCTCGCACCCTCGATCACCTCGCTCTGGACGCGCTCGCCATGGCCGCGGCGACGGGCATTGCGATGGCGCGACCGGCGGCGATGGCCGCGGTTCTCGTGCTCTTCCTCGGCCTCGCGATGGGCGCGCTCGTCGGCTTCGATCAGCGCCTGACGGTCGGCGACCGGGATCTGGTAATAGTCGGGATGGATTTCGCTGAAGGCCAGGAAGCCGTGCCGGTTGCCGCCATACTCGATGAAGGCGGCCTGCAGCGACGGCTCTACGCGCGTAACCTTGGCGAGATAAATGTTGCCGCGCAGCTGTTTGCGCTGGGCGGTCTCGAAATCAAACTCTTCGACGCGATTGCCACGGACCACGACGACCCGGGTCTCTTCCGGGTGGGTGGCATCGATCAACATCTTGTTGGGCATTTTGGAGCTCTTGACGGCGGCGGGCGCGGATCATGGCGCGCGCAAACTGCGCCGCCCGGTGACGCGACGGTCCACCTGATTCGGGGGTGAGGGGAAGGCCGAAACGCATCTCGCGGCGCAGCGCCGGACGGGAACTCACCGGGATGATGCGACGGGCGAAGTTTTCACCTCGCGTCAGCGCGATCATTCGGGGGATCCTGGTCGGCAATACAGTCTGGCGCATTAAGCGTCGGCCCGTCTAAACATGTTGGCGGCGAAAAATACCGCCGTATCTTTTGCTGAAAGCCCCGCCTGGCGCCGAAGCGCCCGCCGGCCATCGCATATCGAGGCCCCAAGGGACCGGATAATCGGTTATGCCGTGTCTCAAACCGTCCCTCTGGCGAGGGAGTGTGCCTGGGACCGGACGCCGCTCGGGCTTGAATCCGCCACTCCGTGTCAGCCGCGCGCGGCGCTGGCTGGGGAGGGACCGGAAAAACACGGCGGGATCTTCGATCTGGAAGGTTCCACCGCTGCACCGGGAGGCTGAACGCGACACAACCGGGAGTACTAGCCGTCAGCACCCCGTACATACGTGGATTGACCGCCGCGTGCAAGGGAAGCGTCACGCCGCCGCAACACTCGGTTCTTTTCGCTGGCGCGTCATTAGGGGGCGATTAACCGTGTGGTTCTAATGCGGTAAGAAGCAGCTGGGAGGCTACGAATCGGGTGGCGAACCGCGCAAAACACCTTGTTTTTCTGGGATGCGGGCTGTTGTGCGCCGCAACATCGGTGTTTGCCGTTGCCGGCGCCCCGAGCGCGGCCGAGGGACCGCAGAACGGCCCGCCTGCGCCGGCCGCGAGCGCCCCGAATTTCCCGGTCGCATCCGGCGCCAGGCTCGCCGGCGACGCCAAGCAGACCCGATTCATCCTCGACCTCGACCGCAAGATCGAGTTTCGCGCCTTCCCGCTGGCCGACCCCTACCGCGTCGTGGTCGATATCCCGCAGGTCGATTTCCAGCTCGCGGCCGGCACCGGCTCGGCGGGGCGGGGCCTGGTGAAGGCGTTCCGCTATGGTCTCGTGATGCCCGGCGGCTCGCGGATCGTGTTCGACCTGACCGGACCGGTGAAGATCGCCAATTCCTACGTGCTCGATGCCGCCAACGGCCAGCCGCCGCGGCTGGTGCTGGATTTCGAGGAGGTCGACCGCACCAGCTTCGTGCAGTCGCTGGCGCCCGCGAGCCGGCCCGAATCGAAACCGGCGACTTCCGAATCCACCACGGCGACCATTCCGGCCGTCACCTCGGCGGCGCTGCCGCCGGTCGCGGTCACCGACGCGCGTCCGCTGATCGTGATCGATCCCGGTCACGGCGGCATCGACAACGGCACCCAATCCGGCGACCAGACCGAGAAGAACCTGGTGCTGGGCTTTGGCCTTGCCCTGCGCGACCGGATCGAGAAGTCGGGCAAGTATCGGGTGGTCATGACGAGGTCCGACGACACCTTCATCCCGCTCAACGACCGGGTGAAGATCGCGCGCGCCCAGTCGGCGGCGCTGTTCGTCTCGATCCACGCCGACGCCCTGCCGCGCCGCGAGGGCGATGCCCAGGGCGCCACCATCTACACGGTGTCGGACAAGGCCTCCGACGCCGAGGCCGAACGGCTGGCGGAGGCGGAAAACAAGGCCGACGCCATCGCCGGCGTGAACCTGACCGACGAGCCGACCGAGGTCGCCGACATCCTGATCGACCTCGCGCAGCGCGAAACCAAGACATTCTCCAATCGCTTCGCCCGTCTTCTGATGGACGAGATGAAGACCACGGTGCGGATGCACAAGCATCCGCTCAAATCGGCCGGCTTCCGGGTGCTGAAGGCGCCCGACGTGCCGTCCGTGCTGGTCGAGATCGGCTACGTCTCCAACAAGGGGGACCTCGAGCACCTGGTCTCGGAGAGCTGGCGGAACAAGGCGGTCGGCTCGATGGTCCAGGCGATCGACACGTTCTTCGCCAAACGGCTGGCAACTGCCGGGTCGGCAAAGTGAAATCGGCCCGCTGAAAAGCCGTGGCCGTTGCGCCGAAGCCCTAGTTTGGCCACAGCCGCGACGGTATAGACAATGGACCGCAGGTCCGCAGAATCGACCATATTGTCCGGCGGCTCTTGTATATTCGCGTGCGCAAGTGGCTCGCTGGGCCAAAGCTTCGTTGTGTGAGGCTTTCGCACTTTTGGACAGGCGCTTCTGACGACTGAGCGCCGGAGGGTAGGAACGGAACGTCGATAATGCGCCTGCTCGTGCGGTTTATGGGTTTCTTGTTCGCCGCCGGAACCGTCGTGTTCCTGGTCGGTGTCGCCGCCGTCGCTGGCGCCATCTGGCATTTCTCCAAGGATCTGCCCGACTACTCGCAGCTGCAGGACTATGAGCCCCCGGTGATGACCCGCGTGCATGCCGCCGACGGCGCGCTGCTTGGCGAATACTCCAAGGAGCGCCGGCTCTATCTGCCGATCCAGGCGGTGCCGAAACTCGTGATCAACGCCTTCCTCGCCGCCGAAGACAAGAACTTCTACGAGCACGGCGGCATCGACTATCAGGGCATGGCGCGCGCTGCGATCCTTTATGCGCAGAACTACGGCTCGAACCGCCGCCCGCAGGGCGCCTCGACCATTACCCAGCAGGTCGCGAAAAACTTCCTGCTCACCAACGAGGTCTCGTTCAGCCGCAAGATCAAGGAAGCCTTGCTGGCGATGCGCATCGAGCGCGCCTATTCCAAGGACCGCATCCTCGAGCTCTATCTGAACGAAATCTATCTCGGCCTCGGCGCCTACGGCATCGCGGCGGCGTCGCTGGTCTATTTCGACAAGTCGGTCAACGAGCTGACGATCGCGGAGGCGTCCTATCTCGCCGCGCTGCCGAAGGCGCCGGCGGCGCTGCATCCGGTGCGCAACCGCGACCGCGCGATCGAGCGCCGCAACTATGTGATCGATCGTCTGCTGGAGAACGGCTGGATCAAGCAGGCCGACGCCGACAAGGCGCGCAAGGACCCGCTCAACGTCACCAGCCGCTCGAACGGCGCGCACATCTTCGCCGGCGAATATTTCGCCGAGGAAGTCCGCCGCGACATCTTCGAGCGCTACGGCGAAAAGAAGCTCTACGAGGGCGGCCTGTCGGTGCGCACCACGCTCGATCCCAAGATCCAGGTGATGGCGCGCAAGACCATGGTCGCAGGTCTCGTCAATTACGACGAGGCGCAGGGTTGGCGCGGGGCGCTGCATAAGCTCGACATTTCCGGTGACTGGGGCGTCAAGCTTGCCGACGTGAAGTCGCTGTCCGACATCTCGCCGTGGCGGATGGCTGTCGTGCTCGAGACCAGCGATCAGTCGGCGCGGATCGGCTTCCAGCCGGGCCGCGAGCTCGGCGGCGCGGTCAGCAAGGAACGGCAGACCGGCATCATCACGATGGACGGCGTGCGCTGGGCCAAGACCAGGGGCAAGGCGCCGAGCGCGGTTTCGCAGGTGCTGCAGCCCGGCGACGTGATCTATGCCGATCCGCTGGTGACCAAGGACGGCAACGCGGTCGAAGGTCAGTATCGCCTGCGGCAATTGCCTGAAGTGTCCGGCGCCATGGTGGCGATGGATCCGTGGACCGGCCGCGTGCTCGCGATGGTCGGCGGCTTCTCGTTCGACCAGAGCCAGTTCAACCGCGCGACGCAGGCCTACCGGCAGCCCGGCTCGTCGTTCAAGCCGATCGTGTACTCGTCGGCGCTGGACAACGGCTATACGCCGTCGACCACCGTGATCGACGCGCCGATCGAGATCGATCAAGGGCAGGGCGCTGGCGTGTGGCGTCCGGAAAACTACTCGACCGGCAAATATTACGGCCCGACCACGCTGCGCAACGCGTTGCAGCGCTCGCTCAACACCGTGACGGTGCGCCTCGCGCAGGACATCGGCATGCCGTTGGTCGGCGAATACGCCAAGCGCTTCGGCGTCTATGACGAATTGCCGAACTATCTGTCGTATGCGCTGGGTGCCGGTGAAACGACCGTGATGCGCATGGTCACGGCCTATTCGATGTTCGCCAATGGCGGCCGCCGGGTGAAGCCGACGCTGATCGATCGCATCCAGGATCGCTACGGCCATACCATCTTCAAGCACGACACCCGCGAATGCCGCGGCTGCGACGCGCCCGGGGGCTGGAAGAGCCAGCCGGAGCCGCAGCTCGTCGACCGCCGCGAGCAGGTGCTCGATCCGATGACCGCCTACCAGATCACCGAGATGATGGAAGGCGTGGTCCAGCGCGGCACCGCGACCGTCGTGAAGGAAGTCGGCAAGCCGATCGCCGGCAAGACCGGCACCACCAACGACGAGAAGGACGTCTGGTTCGTCGGCTTCTCGCCCGATCTCGCAGTCGGCGTCTACATGGGCTACGACAAGCCGCGCAATCTCGGCCGCGCCGCCACCGGCGGCCATGTCGCAGCGCCGATCGCCCGCGACTTCCTCAAGCTTGCGCTCGCCGACAAACCGCCGACGCCGTTCAAGGTTCCGGCCGGCATCAAGCTGATCCGCGTCGACGCCAAGACCGGCATGCGCGCCGGTCCCGGTGACGGTGGCAACACCATCCTCGAAGCCTTCAAGCCGGGCACCGCGCCGCCGGAGAACTATTCGGTCATCGGCGTCGCCGATGCCGATGGACGCGGCCCGGCGCCTGGCCAGCAGCCGTCGCAGAATGGGGCCCAGCCGGATGGCGGCTTCTTCATGCGCCCGGGAACCGGGGGGCTCTACTAGCGGCCTGTCCGGCCAAATCGCCGGGATAGTGCGGCCAAGCCGATTGCGCTTTGCCGCGCCGGTCGCTACATCCCCCGGAACCTTTTTAGCCAACACCTGAAAGACCATGCGCGCGGAAATCGAACGCCTTGTTGAAGAGATCAAGCAGTCAGTCGGGCTGCTGAGGAGGCATCTTTGACGTCGAACAATCGACGGCACGCCTCGCTGAGCTGAACAAGCTCGCAGAAGACTCCAATCTCTGGAACGATCCCCAGAAGGCCCAGCGGCTGATGCAGGAGCGCACCTCACTGGAGGATGCGCTCTCGGGCATCGGCAAGGTCGAGCGCGAGCTCGAGGACAATATCGGCATGATCGAGCTCGGCGAGGCCGAGAACGATGAGGGCGTGGTCACTGAGGCCGAGAAGGCGCTCAAGGACCTCAAGAAGGAGGTCGCCCGGCGCGAGCTGGAGGCGCTGCTGTCGGGCGAGGCCGACAAGTTCGATTCCTACCTCGAAGTCCATGCCGGCGCCGGCGGCACCGAGAGCCAGGACTGGGCGCAGATGCTGCTGCGCATGTACACGCGCTGGGCGGAGAAGCACGGCTTCAAGATCGAGTTCCTCGAAGAGTCCCAGGGCGAAGAGGCCGGCATCAAGTCAGCCACCATCCAGATTTCCGGCCACAATGCCTATGGCTGGTTGAAGACCGAGGCCGGCGTGCATCGCCTGGTGCGCATCTCGCCGTTCGATTCCAACGCGCGGCGGCACACGTCGTTCTCGTCGGTGCAGATCTTCCCCGTGATCGACGACAGCATCAAGATCGAGATCAAGGAGTCCGATGTTCGCACCGACACCATGCGGTCGGGCGGCGCCGGCGGTCAGCACGTCAACAAGACCGAGTCGGCGGTGCGCCTGACGCACATCCCGACCGGCATCGCGGTGGTCTGCCAGGCCGGCCGCTCCCAGCACAAGAACCGGGCGCAGGCCTGGGACATGCTGCGCGCGCGGCTCTACGAGATCGAGCTGAAGAAGCGCGAGGAGCAGGCCGCCGCCGATCAGGCCGCCAAGACCGACATCGGCTGGGGTCACCAGATCCGCTCCTACGTGTTGCAGCCCTATCAGATGGTGAAGGACCTGCGCACCGGTGTGCAGACCTCCGACACGTCGGGGGTGCTCGATGGCGACCTCGATGAATTCATGGCGGCGACCTTGGCGCAGCGTGCCTTCGGCACCGGGCCCGGCTCCGTCGAGGATGTGGATTAGCCCATGCCGCGCGTCGCTTTCATCGGATTGGGACGCATGGGCCAGGGCATGGCCGGCCGTTACCTCGATGCCGGCTTCACGGTCGCGGTGTGGAATCGCAGCAAGGCCAAGGCCGCGGACCTGATCGCTCGCGGCGCGCTCTGGGCAACCTCGCCGGAGGATGCCGCGATCGATGCCGATGCTGTCGTGACCATGGTCGCCGACGACGAGGCTTCGCGCGCGGTCTGGCTGACCAAGGACGGCGCTGCCGCCAACATGAAGGCCGGTACGCTCGCGATCGAATGCTCCACGGTCTCCTACCAGCACACGCTCGAGATGGCGCGCGAGCTCAACAGCCGCGGCCTGATCTACATCGATTGTCCGGTCACCGGACTGCCGGAGGCGGCGGCCGCCGGCAAGCTGACGCTGCTGGTGGGCGCTGATCCCGCCGATCTCGAACGCGCGCAGCCTTATCTTGCGCCGATCGGCAGCACGATCCGGCATTTCGGCCCGGTCGGCACCGGCACCGTGTTCAAGCTGATCAACAACCTGATCGGCGCGGTGCAGATCGCAAGCCTCGCCGAAGGCGTGGCGATCGCCGAGCAGGCCGGCCTCGACATGCAATTGGTGGCCGAGGCGCTGGCGACCGGCGCGGTGGCAAGCCCACAGGTGATCCGCCACAGCAAGCGAATGATCGACCGCAACTTCTCCGGCGCATCGTTTACCGCGGCGCTGCGCCACAAGGATGCCGACTACGCCGTGCGGCTCGCCGAGACCCTGCTGCCCGGTGTGCCTGTCAGCCGCGCCGCGCTCGCCGCCTACGACAAGGCGAAGGCCCATGCGCCCGACGCCGACGAGGGCCAGATGATCGAGATCGTGTCGCGGCCGAAATAGGCGGGGCCGCCATTCTCGGAAATCGGGTGGGAATATTCGCGGCGCCGCGCTAGTCACCTGTCCGACCGCAGGTGAGCGCCCAACATGCCTTCCGCCGACAACCGCATCGATCGTCGCGACTGGGGGCTGCTCGTCCTGCTGTCGGTGCTGTGGGGCGGCTCGTTCTTCTTCAACGGCGTGATCCTGCGCGAATTGCCGCCGCTGACCCTGGTGCTGCTGCGCGTCGTGCTCGGCACGATCATCCTGCTGCCGCTGCTGCGGACCGCCAGAATCGAATTCCCGCGCGGCCTGTCCGGCTGGGCGCCGTTCGTCGCGATGGGGCTGTTCAACAATGTGCTGCCGTTCGCGCTGATCGTGTTCGGGCAGACCTATATTCCGAGCGGGCTGGCCTCGATCCTCAACGCGACGACGCCGCTGTTCGCGGTGGTCGTGATGGCGGCGGCCGGCGAGGAGCGGCTGCAGGCGCGCCGCGTGGCGGGCGTCCTGGCCGGGCTGATCGGGGTTGCGATCCTGCACGGCGATGCGCTCGGCTTCGAGAGCCGGCAAGGCATCGGCATCCTGCTGTGCCTCGCCGGCGCCTTCAGCTACGGCATCGCGGCGCTGGTCGGGCGGCGGCTGCCGCAGCGGGTGCCGCCGCTGGGGACGGCGACGTTCCAGATGATCGCCTCGGCGGTGCTGATGGCGCCCATCGCCGCCGTCGTCGATCGGCCGTGGCTGCTGCCGATGCCCCAAGCAACGACATGGCTCGCCGTGCTCGGGCTCGCGGCGTTGTCGACGGCGCTGGCCTATATCGTGTTCTTTCAGATCCTGCGGCGTTCCGGCGCGACCAATGTGATGCTGGTGACGCTGCTGATTCCGGTCACCGCGATGCTGCTCGGATATCTCGTGCTCGGCGAGCCGATCGCGCTGCGCGAGGTGATCGGCGCGCTGGTGATCGCGAGCGCGCTGCTGCTGATCGACGGCCGCGTGCTGGCCTGGTTCAGCCGCGCGCCTGCTTCCACGCCGCATACCATCCGCTGAAGCGTCCGCTGTCGCGCTCGCCGCCGTGCCAGGCGGCATAGGCGGTGCCGTCGTCGGCCACCAGCACCACGGCATCGAGTCCCTTGGAGCGGCGCAGCGTGTCCATCGCCTGCGCCGGCGTCTGCGCGATCGGACCTGCGACGTTGAACGAGGTGTTGACCGACATCTCGACGCCGATATGACGGCCGAGCGCCTTCAGATAGGCATGGGTGAGGGGATCGTCGGCCTCGCGCACGATCTGGATGCGGCCGGTGCCGTCGGCATGCACCACCGCCGGAATCTTCGCCCGCGCCTCCGGCTTCGAATGCGCCGTGAGGACCATGTAGTTGTAGGCGTTGTAGTCGGCGTCGGAGGCGCCGTCTTCGAGCTCGAAATAGGCGCGCGCGGCCTCTAGCGTCGCCATCGGCGCCAGCGGCCGGATCGCCTCGCGATACTTGACGCGCTCGTTGAGCCGCTCGCGCACCTCGGGGTCGCAGGGATTGGCGAGGATCGAGCGGTGGCCGAGCGCGCGCGGGCCGGTTTCGGCGGCGCCCTGATAGATCGCGATCACACCGCCTTGCGCGACCATGGACGCCATCAGGTCGGCAACCGCGTCGCGGCCCTCTGACGTCGCCACATTGCCGATCTCTGTCGAGGCAACGTCGTCGGCTTGCAGCGCCGTCGTGATGTCGGCGTTCGACGACGGCAGGCCGCAATAGAATGCGTGCGATAGCGGCGCGCCGCGCGGCGCGCCCGCCATATGCGCGAACAGCCAGGCCGCGCCAATCGGCACGCCGGGATCGCCGGGCACCGGCGGCACCCACATATGCAGCCGCGTCTTGCGCTGCTGCGCCCGTTCGAACCACGCTTCGTCGAAATGCTCGAGCAGGCGCATGTTGCCGAGCGCGTTCAGCGCGACGCCCCCGGTCAGCACCAGGCGGTCGGTGCCGGTGGCGCGCAGGAGATGGTCGATGACATGGATCATCGCGTCCTCGAACACCAATTGCGTCGCGGCCGCCTTGTCGACGCGGTCCTTGGTGTCGGGGCGGTGATTGATGTCCTCGACGCGCAGCACGGCGTCGGGATTCCAGAGCTGGTCGGGGCGCAGCGGCGGGCCGAGAATGTCGATCAGCGGCTGATGATAGGGATTGTCGGCAGGATCGGCGTACCAATTGGCCATCGCGCGATTGAGCTGAACGCTGCCATTGGGCCCGAACTGCAGCACCGCCTTCAGGCGCTGATAATACGGATTGGTGGCGCGGTTCATGTCGCCCCAGGCGGCGGCGCCCATGTAGCGGCCCTCGCTGGAGAGCCAGGTCCAGCCGCCCTGGCTGGATGAGATCACCGTGTAGAAAGCACCGAGCGAGTCGAACAGGCTCTCATTGCAATAGAGCTGCTTCATCTCGCCGTTCTCGGCGACATAGAGCGAGATCGAGCCGACGTCGCCGGTGCCGTCGAGCACCGCGATCGCAACGGGCTCGCGCGTATCGGCGAACGGCGAGGCGGTGAACGAGTACCAGGCGTGATTGTCGTGATGCGGCATGCAGATCAGCGGCAATTGCTTGTCGAGCCCGTACATCCTGCCGAGCCGGCGCGACAGCCGCCGCACCTGATCCAGCTGACGCAGATTGATTGCCGGTGCGATCGGGGCGCGCAGCAATTTGAGGCTGGCCGGCGCTTCCTCGAGCGAGGTGCGGATCAGCATCGCCAGCAGCGCCGGATAGTCCCACGTCGTGACGAAGGCGGCGATATCGCCGATGTCACGGCCCATCCGCTGCAACACCTTGCGCATGTCGTCGAGCGCGTATTGCGGGAACTCGTTGGTGTGCTTGTTGCCGGAGAAGCGCTCTTCCTCGTTGTTGACGATCAGGCGCGGTCCGTCCTTCTGGGTGACCTCGACCAGCGCGACGCCGGTATTGTGCGTGCCGGGGCAGGCGAGGCCGGCGATGTAGACGGTCTCGCCGCGCTGCAGCTTTTCGCGGATCGACGCGATCGTGCGCTGCGCGAACTCGCCATTGGCCTTGTGCAGGCCACGCTTCGCCAACGCAGACTCGCTGAGGCGGCGCGTGATCTCATAGCCCGCGGCCGCAAGATGCGGATGCCGCGGACCGGTACGGATGTCCGGTTTACGCAATCAGAACGCCTCGACTCGTGATCCCCAGATCGACCTTCAATCATAAATAGCGCCAGGCAACAATGCCGTTTCGCCCAACGGAAAAACCCAGCGCTTGCCAGCACATGCGTCTCTTGCGAGACTTGCCGCCAAAACCAACGACAAAAATCGGGAGAAAACGATGCCGGCTCGTTTCGGATATATTGGCGCAATCGCGGCGTTCGCAAGTGCCGCGCTGATCGCGACCTCGGCCACCGCGCAGAAGAAATACGATCCCGGCGCGAGTGATGGCGAAGTCAAGATCGGCAACATCATGCCATACAGCGGCCCGGCGTCGTCCTATGGGGTGATCGGCAAGACCGAGGCCGCATTCTTCAAGATGATCAACGAGCAGGGCGGCATCAACGGCCGCAAGATCAACTTCATCAGCTACGACGACGCCTATTCGCCGCCGAAGGCGATCGAGCAGGCGCGCAAGCTGGTCGAGAGCGACGAGGTGCTGTTGATCTTCCAGCCGCTCGGCACGCCTTCCAATTCGGCAATCATGAAATACATGAATGCCAAGAAGGTGCCGCAATTGTTCGTCGCCTCCGGCGGCACCAAATTCGGCGACCCCAAGAACTTCCCCTGGACGATGGGCTTTCAGCCCAACTACCAGAGCGAGGGACGCATCTACGCCAAGTACATTCGCGATAAATTCCCTAACAGCAAGATCGCGGTGTTCTGGCAGAATGACGATGCCGGCAAGGATCAGTTCAAGGGCCTGAAGGACGGGCTCGGCGACAAGGTCGGCATGATTGTCGCCGACAAGTCGTACGAGGTCTCCGATCCCTCGATCGATTCGCAGATCGTCGCGCTGCACGATTCCGGCGCCGACATCTTCTTCTCCTGGGCGGCGCCGAAGGGCTCGGCGCAGGCGATCCGGAAAGTGGGCGAGCTCGGCTGGAAGCCGAAATTCTTCCTCGCCAACACCGCGACCTCGGTCGCCTCGGTGCTGAAACCGGCCGGGCTCGAGTTCTCCAAGGGCATCATCTCGACCGCCTATCTGAAGGACCCGACCGATCCCACCTGGGACAAGGATCCGGCGGTGCAAAGCTGGCGCGCCTTCATGGACAAATATTACCCCGACGGCGACAAGGCCAACGCCAACAACCTCTATGGCTATGTCCAGGCCGAGGCGATGATGCAGGTGCTGAAGCAGTGCGGCGACAATCTCACGCGCGAGAACGTGATGAAGCAGGCCGCCAACCTGAAGAACTTCCACTCCGACCTGATGCTGCCGGGTGTCATGGTCAACACCTCCCCCGACGACTACTTCCCCATCGAGCAGATGCAGCTGATGCGCTTCAACGGTGAGGCGTGGGAGCTGTTCGGCGACGTCATCACCGGCGAGGTCGGGCACGAGGCGTCGCGGTAGGGGAGGCGCTGCTCGCGCCGCAACACCACTGTCGTCCCTGCGAAAGCAGGGACCCATACTCCGCGGCGGATGTTGTAAACGGGACTGGTCGTTCCAGCGTCGTTCAACAATGACCATTTGTGGTTATGGGTCCCGGCTTTCGCCGGGACGACACCGAATGTGTTGCGCGGCGTGAGGCACAAATCTACGCCAAAATCCTCTCCGGCCGGCGGGCGCGGAGCGCCATGCCGCCGGCGACGCCGACGCCGATCACGTACATCCAGCCTTCGTGAAAATCGGCGAGATGCGAATTGAGCAGCGAGCTCGTGATGTTCTGCACGATCACGGCGAGTCCGATCCAGGTCGCGAGATCGCGGCCGGCGAACAGCCTGACGTGGCTGGTCCACATCGCGTAGAGCAGCAGGATGCCGATCAGCCCCCACTGGACCCCGACATTGAGGGTCTGGTTGTGCGGGTTGTTGATCACCTCGGCCTGAAGGCCGGTTTGCCCGACGGCATCCTGCGTGAACATGTGGCTGATCGAGCCGGTGCCGTGGCCGAGCCAAGGCGCCTCGGCGATGAATTTCACCGACTTCCGCCAATAGGTCAGGCGCTGCGCGGTCGAGGCGATGCCCGAGGTGTCGTGGGCGCGATACTCGATGCCGACATCGGCGATGCGTTGGCGGAGGTAGGGGGACGTGGTCCAGACCACGAGGCTGATGACAGCGACGCCTGCGAACAGCAGCCGCGTGGCGCGCCGCGACAGATGCAGCGAGGCGAACAGGATCAACAGCACCGGCATGTAGACCAGCGCGGTCCGCGCCGAGACGACGTAGAGCATGTTGGCGACGAACAGCAGCATCAGCGCGATGGCGCCGGCTGCGATGCGCCATTGCCGGGCCCGCAGCGCCGTCAATGCCGGCAGCGCCAGCGCGAACGCGCAGAGCGCGAATTCCTGGCTCTGGTCGAGGTAGTTCTTGACCGGCACGCCGTCGGAGGCGGTGTGCGCGAGCCTGAGCTGCGGCAGCGCCAGCACCATCCAGGACAGGACCATCAGCAGCGTGCACGACAGCAGGAAGGAGGCGAACACCCAGAGCCTGCGCTGCGAGCGCTGGAAATAGCCGAGCAGGAACGGCAGCAGCAGCAGCTTGCTGAGCGGCTTGATGCCCTGCAGCCGCTCGGCCCAGCTCGTCTCCGACCACGCCATGCCGATCACGGCAAGTGCGACCAGCGCGATCGGCAATGCAAAGGCCGGTTGCCCGAGGTCGAGCACGAACTGCTCCCAGTCGATGGTCGGGATCACGGCGACGAGCCACAGCAGCATGAAGACGGCGAGTGCCGTGGTCGACCAGGGTAGCGACGCCGCGGCCAGGGCGATCAGGGTATCGGTGGCGCGGAGATAGGCGACCGAGCCGGACCAGGCGCGGACGCGATCGCGCCATCGTGCTGGCGCTTCGATTGCGAGACCAATGGCGTCGGAATCGGTGCTCATGACGGGTCACACGCCGTGCGCGGTTGCACCGCTGAAGGTCGCCATCGCGGCGGTGAGCGACGCGGCGGCGGCCGCGACGTCCGGGGCAGCCCGATGCGACAGCAGGTCGCGCGCCTGGGTGTGGTGGCCGAAGCGCTCGGCCAACTCGGTCCGCCGCGCGCGGATCCGGTCGCGCCATTGCTCCTGCTGCGCCAGCACGCGCCGCACGGAGGCGCAGATCGAGTCGGTCGAGAACGGATCGAAATAGTCGGCAAGCTCGCCGGCGACCTCGCGGAACACGGCAATATCGGAGCACAGCACGGGAGTATTGGCCGCGAATGCCTCGATGATCGGGACGCCAAAGCCTTCGGCGAGGCTCGGCATGATCAGGCCGTGCGCGCCCGCGATCAGTGCCGCCTTCTCGTGCTCGTCGACATAGCCGGAGAAGCGGACGTTCTTCGGCAGATTGCGCGCCTGGTTGGCGCCGCCGGCATAGCCGATCACGACGAGATCGGCCTCCGGCAGCTTGCGGAAGGCGCGGATGACGGCCGCGAGGTTCTTGCGGGGCTCGTTCGAGACGATGACGACGAAGCTCGGCCGTGCCGGGACCGCGGTTGGCACCGGCGCAAGCGGCGCTTCCGCGACGTCGAAACGAGTCCGCGGATAGACCACTCGCGCCGGAATGTGCGCATATTGCGGGAGCAGGGCGCGGAAGCGGTTCATGCTGTAGTTCGAGACGAAGGCGAGCTCGTCAGCCTGGTTCACGCTGGTGAAAAGGCGCGACAGGAACAGGCGTGTTGCGATGTCATCCAGCTTGAGATCGGTGATCGGTAACAGGTCATGCACGACGCAAATCACCTTCGCGCCCGGGCGGCGCTGGATCGCAACCCGGGTCGGGGTGTCGACGAGAATGACGTCGTAGTCGCGCGCATCGACCCGCGGCGGCGGCAACCGGGTCAGGGCCGACGTATCCTGATAGCTGTAGAAGCCGGGCTCGAGCAGGAAATCGCCGAACAACTCGAGATGGCGCAAATCGGTCGGAATGTATTCGAGGCCCTCGGTCCGGTTCTCGATCAGCGTGACGCTGGTCGGCAGCAGATGAATCGAGCGCAGGAAGGCGATGATGAATTCGAGCGAGGTCGCCGCGTTGAGCTTGTGCTTGAACCAGTCGACGGTGTGGCGCAGGCCACCGCGCATGATCGGCGAGTTCATGTCGGTTTCATCGAGGTAACGATAGAGCGCGAGCAGTTCGATCAGCCGTGAGTCCTCGGGCAGCAGGCGCGTCCGCTGCTGCCTGCGGCGCAGCTTCCGGTAGCGGCGCGTCGTCTCCACGACGAGGGTCAGGGCATGTCCGTCGCCGGCCAGCGAGCGGATCAATTCACGGGTGAAATGGAAGATGCCGCGCTTGTGGTTGGGCTCGCCAAGCGCCTCGCTGACGACCAGGATCTTTATCATGCGCTGATTTCTCTGAGCTCGAGGTGATGCGGGACGGGCGCATCCAGCGGGGCGGTGCTGGCGATGCGGCCGTGATCGAGATTGATGATGCTGTTGCAGGTCCGGCGCAGCAGGGCATGGTCGTGCGAGGCGATGATCACGATCGCCGCGGTCTCGACCATCTTGCGCAGCCGCTGCTCGGCCTTGGCCGAGAAATTCTCGTCGACCACGCTGAGCCACTCGTCGAGCAGCAGGATATCGGCGGGAAACGCGGTCGCGGTCGCGAACAGCACGCGCATCAGCATGCCCGACGAGAACATGCGCAGCGGCAACCGCTGCATGCGCTCCTCCAATTCGGTGAATGCCCAGATCTCGTCCAGGACCGCCGGCGTCGGCTTGCGTCCCGAGATCCGCAGCAGCAGGCTGATATTGTCGGCGGCGACGAAATCGAGATTGACGCCGGCACCGAGGCCGAGCAGCGGCACGATGTTGCCGGAAATCTCGACGCGGCCGCTGCTCGCCGGGAACACGCCGGCAATGAGCCGCAGCAGAGTTGACTTGCCGGAGCCGTTCGGACCGGCGAGACCGATGCGTGCGCCGGCCTTCGCCTCGATCGAGATGTTGTCGACCGCGCGGATGGTCCGCATCTCGCTGGTCTGGCGGAACAGGCGGCCGAGCAGGCGGCGCTTCAGCGAGAAGTCGTAGGCGCCGTACAGCGGATAATCGAGGCAAACGTCGCGGAGGTGGATGCTTGCCATGCCCTAGATCCAGAATGCCGCTTTGCGCAGATGGGTGATGGTGACGATCGCAGCGACCGCGAGCGCGGCGAGGCAGGCCAGCACGTAGATCACGCTTGCCGTTGCGACATGACCGGTCGCCAGCGGGTCGCGCCAGATCGCGAACAGATGCGTCAGCGGATTGAGCCGCATCACGGTCGAGCCGCGATCGATCATCTCGGATGTCCAGATGATCGGCGAGGCCAGGAAGGCCAGCGTCAGCGAGGACTCGATGATCGGCTTGATGTCGCGGTAACGCGTCGCCAGCGCGCCGAGCACGAGGCTCAGGCCCAGCGTGCAGACCACGAACAGAGCGAGGCCGGGAAGGGCGGCGATGGCGCCGCCGACATCGCGCGGCGTCAGCACGAGCCACAGGAGCAGCGGCACGATCGCGTTATGGGCGGCGAACAGCGCCTGCCGGAGGGTACATTGCAGCAGGAAGATCACCGGCGGCAGCGCGCGATCCTTGATCAGGCTGGCCGAACCCTGCAGCGCGGTGGTCGCGTCGAGCACCACGCTGTTGAGGAAGGTCCATGCGGTGAGGCTTGCCGCCAGCATCGGTAGCCGCGCCACCGCGCTGGCGTTGGAGAGATGGCCGATCACCGAGCCGAGCACGGCCACCATGATCGCCATCTGGATCGACATCCAGAAGGGTCCAAGGAGGGAGCGGACGTAGCGATGACGCACGTCGGACCAGGCCAGTGTTGCCGCGATCTGGATCGCGCCGACGAGCCCTGCCGTTCGGGGACGCGGGGCTGGGGCTGACGACCCCGCGTCCTTTGCGGCGGCCTCCTCGGTAACGATCTTGCGATACACCGTCTCGACTCCCTCCTTGAAGGCTGCGGTTGAGTATTTCGTCATCGCGCGATGGCGCGCGGCCTGCCCCATGCGGCGGCGGCGCTCGGGATCGTTGATCAGCGTCTCGATGGCGTCGGCAAGCGCGGTGGGATCGCCGGGCGGTACCGTGATGGCCTCGAGGCCGTCGCGGGCGACATGCGGAACGCCGGTGTCGAGTGCGGTGTTGACGACGGGCCGGCTCGCGGCCATTGCCTCGAGCTGCGCCAGCCCGAAGGTCTCCGCATTGGTCACCGACGGCATCACGAAGACGTCGGCGATGCGCATCAGCTTGACGCGCTCGCTCTCGGACACCGAGCCGAGCAGGCGGACGCGGTCCTGCAGGCCGTAGTCGCGGATCAGCCGCTCGAGGTTGTCGCGCTCGCGGCCCTCCCCGACGATCCAGACCTCGAAATTGCGGGCATGCGCGGCGCGCACCAGCACGTCAAAACCCTTGTAGGGCACCAGCCGTCCGCAGGCGAGCACGAGACGGCCGCGGGCGTTGACGTCGTCGGCCTGTGCGGCCGGTCGGTCATATTTCGCGACATCGACGCCGAACGGAACGGCGTGGCACTTGTCGGAAAATTCCTGCAGCAGCGGCGTGGTTTCGATCAGCACCGGATCGGAGACGATGATCGCGGCGGCCCGGCGCAGCGTTCGCCGCATCATCGGCTCGACGAGGAAGCGCAAGGCGGCGTGCGAGACGATGTCGGCGTGCCAGTGCACGACCAGCGGGCGGGTGCGGCCGAGCCCGAATGCGAAGACGAGGTCGGCGAGCGGGAAGGGGGCGTGCAGCGCCAGCAGATCGTGCTCGGCGATGCGGCGCCACAGCCGCCACGGATAGGTCGGCGCCGCCGGCAGCGACAGCACGTCGCCGAAGGAGTGCACGCGCTCGACCGCAACGTCGTTGACCACGATCTGCCGCTCGCCGCCGGAGCGCGAGCAGACCAGCACGGCGGCGTTGAAGGTGTCCTTCAGTCCGGCGCAGATATCGCGGATCACCGTCAGCGTGCCGCCGAACAGGTCGGGATAGTAGACCTTGAAGATGTGGAGCACCGACGGACGCCGGGCCGGCTCGTTGACGACAATCATGGGCGGCTCGAACCGGATCATGCGACGAACAGGGCGACGATGAACGGCAGCGCCAGCGCGGCGGCGAACACCAGCGAGCGCAGCAGCGCCGGAAACACCGGCTCGATCGGGCCGCGGGGGACCTGCGGCGTGAAGCGGAATGTGGTGGCGGCGAACCGACCGGATTCGTGAAACGAATCGGATTCGTGAAACGAACCGGATTCGCGGGCCGAACGAAGAGACATTGCGTCGGATTCCCTGCTGAACGGATTCTGGATACGTGGGAAAATTTCACACGTCAATGGCGTCGGACTAAAATGTGGGATTATGTCCCACGTATGGCGGTGGACAACTTTTCTGGGAGGAAGGATCGGAACGCATGACGGTGCGATCGCGCCGCGATGGCGTGGGGCGGGCGAGCAAATGCGGGAGGTTCTAAAGCGCCATCAGCCTACTTGTGGATCGAGCGACGGCCTCCGCTTCACCTCGCCCCGCGCGCGGGGAGAGGTCGGAACGCATCGTCAGATGCGTTCCGGGTGAGTCTCCGCGAACTCAGCTATCACCGCAGATGCAGAGACAGCCCCTCACCCCAACCCTCTCCCCGTAAGAACGGGGAGAGGGAGCGCAGCACCATTGCGCTCGCCATTCGACCGAATCTCATCTTGCTCTAGCGGAGCGTCAGGCCGGCTCGGCGGCGCTGCGTTCGGCCGGTCGCTGGAGCTGGCGCCTGATCGCTGCGATGTCGAAATGAATCCGCTCGGGCAGCATCGCCGCTGCCGGGCGCTGCAGATCCTGCTCGATCACTACGCGCTTGCCGCCGTCGGACGTCAGCGCAATCGAGATCGATTGCGCGCGAGGTTCGGCGCGGAGGCCGGCATGCGCGCGGCAGGCATATTCGCCGGCGCGCAGACCGCCGAAGCCGAAGGCGAGCAGGCGGCCGTAGATGTAGAGCGCGAGCAGGTCGGTTTCGTTGAAGCGGCGTGGCGATCCGGGCGCAACGCCCGGCAGGCAGGGATAGCCGCCCGCCATCACCGTCGACACGAACTCGTCAAAGGGAACCTGGGCGATCCGGCAGGCTTCCGCGATCGCAAGGTCGAATCGGGCAGACGTCATGGAACGGTCCGTGGCGATGGCGGCAGTGCCGGGCGCCGTGACACCCGCTAGCGAGCGCGCGGACTGTGTCCGGAGGTGATTTTGTTTCCCATAAGTGGGAAAATATCACACGTCAAGTGAGGTGGGATTGTGTCCCACGGCGCGGGCGGCTAAAAGTTAGGCATGAATGCCAAGGCCCCGAAGTCGAAGGTGGGATCGTCCGCGCCGATCGCCGCAGCGAAGCTGCATGCGCCGCTGGCGCGGATGCTGCGCCCGCTGGTGCGGCTCTGCATCCGCGGCGGCATGACGTTTCCGGCGCTGACCCAGCTGCTGCGCGAGCTCTATGTCAACGTCGCCGAGCACCACTTCGCGCTCGAGGGCAAGGAGCAGACCGACAGCCGCGTCAGCCTGCTGACCGGGATTCACCGCAAGGAGGTGGCGCGGCTGCGCGGCGCCGGCGCGCCGGTCAATGCGGTGCCGGCAACGCTGTCGCGCACCAGCGCGATCATCGCGCGCTGGCTGGCTGCGCCCGAGTTCACCGATGCCAAGGGCGATCCGCTGCCGCTGCCGCGCACCGCCGAAGGCGGCGCGCCGTCGTTCGAGACGCTGGTCGAATCGATCACCAAGGATGTGCGGCCGCGCGCGGTGCTGGACGAATGGCTCGACCGCAAGCTCGTCACCATCAATGACGACGACGAGATCATGCTGGTCGAGGAGGCCTTCGTGCCGCATGGCGACGACGACCGCAAATGGCACTATCTCGGCCGCAACCTGCACGACCATGTCGCGGCCGCCGAGCTCAACGTATCCTCGGCCGCGCCGCGCTTCCTCGAGCGCGCGGTGCATTACGACGGCCTGTCGGCGAAGCTGGCAAAACGGCTCGAGGGCCGTTCGCGCGAGCTCGCGATGGAGGCGCTCAAGGTCGCCAACCGCGAGGCCAATCGCGCGCTGGCAAAAGACAAGGGCGGCGACTATCGCTGGAATTTCGGCATCTACATCTATCGCGAGGGTCCGGACGGCCCGGTCGATGACGATGCCGACGAAGGCGGTGCGTCGTGAACAGTCCGCCGGTTATCTCGCGCCGCGCGCTGCTTGTCGGCTTCTGGCTTGCCGGAACGTCGCTCGCGGGCGCGCAGGTCAAGAAGCGCGGCAACGATCAGGGCATCGGCGGCACCGGCATCACCGGTTCCGATCAGGGCATCGGTGGCACCGGCATCGTCGGCGTGATCCAGCGGTTCGGCTCGATCTATGTCAATGGCGAGCGCGTCGCCTATGCACCCGACGTGCCGGTCAGAATCGACGGCGAGGCGGCTAGCGCCAAGGCGCTGCGGATCGGACAGCTCGCGCGCGTGGTGGCGCAGCGCGATGCCGGCGGCACGCTGTCGACCAAACGCATCGATGTGACCAGCGAGGTGACCGGGCCGGTCGAGCAAATGAAGCCGGGCGGGCTGACAGTGCTCGGCCAGACGGTCGCCTGGATCGGACGCGAGAGCTGGCTGAAGGTGGGCGCGCATGTCGCCGTGTTCGGGCTGCGCCGCACCGACGGCGTCGTCGTCGCAAGTCTGGTGCAGGAGCGCCATGACGCCGCCGCGCGCGTCGCGGGGCCGCTCGAGCGCGACCGTGCCGGCGCCTTGCGGATCGGCGAGCTCAAGCTGGCCGGCGTCGATGCGGCGCTGATCGGTCAGCGCGTGCAGGCCGAGGGGCACGTCGCGCAGGGCGTGATGCAGGTGTCGCGCAGCCGCGCCGACGATTTCTCCGATCTCGCCGGCGCGAACCGGCTGTTGATCGAGGCCTATGTACGGCGGGTCGGCAATGACCTGCAGCTCGGCTCCGGCTTTATCGCGCGCGACCATTCGCGGTTCTCGCCGGCGGCCGACACGCGCGTCGTCGTCAACGCGCAGCTGTCGGGCTCGCGCGAGCTGCGCGTCGAATCGGTGCAATCGGTCGGCAAGTTCCCGGGCTCGTCGGTGAAGAGCCCGGGCACGCCGGGCCGTGGCCCCGGCGGCGGATCCGGGCCGGGTCATGGATCGGGACCTGGCGGACCTGGCGGCCGCGGCGCGCCTGGTGGCGGCGGTCCGGGTGGCGGCCCCGGTGGGGCGCCGTCCGGCATGCCGGGCGGCAGCCCGCCAGGCGGCGGGGCTGCGCCAGATCCGCTGAGTGGTGGACCGACCGGCCCCGGTCCCGGTGGCTTCGGCCCGCCCGGCGGGCCGTTCGGTCCCGGTGGCGGTGGTGGTCCGTTCGGTCCCGGCGGTGGATTCGGTGGCGGCGGGCCGCCTGGCGGCATGGGCGGCGGCGGACGCCGCTGAAGCCACAAACGCGATCGGCGCGAGCGAGACCGCTTGCGCCGATGTTCAGATCGATCGTTGTGCGATTGAGCTAGCCCGCGCTGAGCCGGACGCCGGCGCGGAGGAATTTCTGCGGATCGACCGCTTCGCCGTCGATGCGGGTCTCGTAATGCAGATGCGGACCGGTGGAGCGGCCGGTCGAGCCGACGGCGCCGATCACCTGGCCAATCTTGACGTATTCACCGACCTTGACGCCGATCTCGGAGAGATGACCGTAACGCGTCGACAGGCCGTTGCCGTGATCGACCTCGACCATGCGGCCATAGCCGCCGGCCCAGCCCGCCGACACCACCTTGCCGTTGGCGGTGACACGCACCGGATCGCCTTGCGCGGCCCGGAAGTCGAGGCCGGTGTGCATCGCCGGCCGGCCGAGGAAGGGATCGGTGCGGACGCCGAAGCCGCTGGTGAATTCGACTTCACCGACCACGGGCTTGCGGTAAGGCACCAGCGCCAGCGTCTGGTTCAGCCGCTGCATCTGCGCGCGGTTGATGTTGATGCGATAGAGCTGGCGTTCGAACGCGCCGGCGTCGGCAGAGAGTTTCACTGGGACAAAGGGCCCGCCCATGCCGGAGCGCGGCGTCGCCGCCTCGAGCTGCGCCATGTTGAGGCCGAGATCGGAGATCACGCCGCGCATCCGGCGCACCTTGGAATCGATGCTGTCCTCGACCGAGGCGAGCGCGGCAACCTGGCGCCGCTCGACCTGGTCAAGCGAGGTCTGCAGGCGGACCAGCACGTTGTCGACGCCCTGAGCTTTGGCGAACTGGTTCGGCTGCGTCTTGGCGATCAGCGGCGCGCGCGATTCCAGCCGCGCCTCGCGATCCGGCGGCGCCACGAAGATCACGGTGTCGCTGATCGGCGAGGGTTTTAACGTGCCGGAGGATGGCGCCGCCTCGGCGCGGCCCTGCGGCTTGATCGATCCGGTGCTGGTGACGTCAGGCATCGCGCCCAGCGCGGTGGCGCGCGATTCCAGCGTCGACTGCCGCTTCATGATCTGGTCGAGCTTGTGGTCGAACTGCTCCTGGTCGAGCAACTGGCGGCTGGTGGTGCGGTCGACCTTGGCGCGAAGCTCCGAGATGCGGTCCTCATAGGCGTATTGCATCTCGGCTTGGCGCGCGATCAGCCGGGTCAGCACGTCGTCGCGGAATGCGAAATAGGTCGCGGTCGCCGCCGACCACATGCCGAGCAGCACCACGGTGCCGACGATGATCCAGAACACCACCGGCCCGAACCGGACCTGCTTGCCGGCATGGACCAGGGTATAGCCCTCGCCGGAGGCGGCCACCGCTGCCGCCGCAGCGGGTGCGGCGTGATGGGCTGCCGGACGGCGCCCCGGCGTCCGGCCATGGTCCTGCGGATGATGATGGTGCTTGTGGTGACCGGACCGGCTCGACATCGGTACTCCCGCGGCCGGTCGGACCAAGCTCCGTACGGCGAATTTGCGGGGCCGATTTGAGCCCGTCATGGTTAATTTTCAGGAAACGGAACTCTTCCCGTCAGAGCGCTCGGGCAGCCTCCAATACCGCTTCGGCGTGGCCGTCGACCTTCACATGACGCCAGACGCGGGCGACTCTTCCACTGGAATCGACCAGAACCGTGGTGCGAATAATTCCCATGAAGGTCCTGCCATACATGGATTTTTCGCCCCAGGCGCCATACGCTTCCAGCATCTGGTGGGCCGGATCGGAGACCAGCGGCACCGACAGCCGGTGTTTGTTTCGAAATGACTCCTGCGCCTTAACCGTGTCGGCGGAAATGCCGACCACTTCGGTCCCGCTGGCTACGAACTCGCTTTTGAGCCGGGTGAAATCGATCGCCTCCCTGGTGCAGCCGGGGGTGTCGGCGCGGGGGTAGAAGAACAGCACCAGCTTCTTGCTGGCAAAATCCTTCAGCGAAACGCTGCCCCCGCCGTCGCGCGGCAGGTTGAAGCCCGGCGCCGTGGCGCCCTCGGCAAGTGTGACGGCGGACGAGTTGGTCACGGTCGCGGCCGGCTCTCGCTTTAACGGTTTCGATGCCGCCTTGTGCGAGGCTTTGCTTCGAACACCCGCTGCGGTCTTTGCTTTCGTTGCCTTGGTCGTTTTCTTAGTTGTTTTCTTAGTTGTTTTCTTAGTTGTTTTCTTGGCCGCTGCCTTCGTCGCAACCGCTGTGCGGGTTTTCGTCGCGGACTTCCCAGTGCTTGCGCTTGCGGCGCGCGCAACCTTTGTTGCGACCCGCTTTCCGGTTGTGTTGGAGGATTTCTTGCGCGTTTTCTTGGACATACGCCTTCCTTTCGTCGCTTTCCGAAGCTCAACCATTGGGGTATTGCGGGTCTTATTGGCGGCGGCCGGATTCGCTCCGGCCGCTGGGCAAGTTTGATGGCCACGGAGTATGGTGACAAGGAATTCGACGCGTGACCCGTCCGCTTGCTGAATTGGCTTTTGATTGGTTGGTTTGGTCCGTTCTGGGGGCCATCGGCGAGTAACATGATTAGGCGAGGATAGGCGGCGATGCCGGCACAGGAGCGCTCGATACGCATCGACGGGCGCCCCGATGGCGGCAATCAGCTTCGCCGTCAGCACCGAGAGGCAATGGCAAGGAACACGTCGCCGCAGGGTCCAAATCCGCGCGCCGGGGCTGACTTCTCGCAATGGGAAGACGATGCTGCGTGGGACGAGCAGGATGAGGCGGCGGGCAACCGTGCGCGGCAATTGCTGGCGCGTTCCAACACCAACCTGCATCGCTTCACCGATTTCTGCTCCGGCATGCAGCGCTGGCTGCACGGCGGGCGCTGGATTCGTCGCATCGGACTGGTCCTCGTGGTGCTGGTCGCGATGTTCGCGACCTGCTTCGGCGCGCTGTGGTGGCGGCTCGGCGCCGGCCCGATCAATCTCGACATGGCGACGCCGTGGCTTGCCGCGGCGATCGAGGAGAATATCGGCCACGGCAACACGGTCGAGGTCGGTGGAACGCAGATCGAGCGAGCCGGCCGCGTCAGGATCGCGGTGCGCATCCGCGACATCATCGTCCGCGACCGCGACCATGCGGTGGTTGCGAGCGCGCCCAAGGCCGAAGTGCGCCTGTCGGGCACCGCGCTCCTGATGGGTCAGTTGCGGGCGGAGAGCCTCAATCTGGTCGATGCGGAACTGTCGGTGCGCATCACGCCCGACGGCAATGTCACCGTGTCCGCCGGCGACACCGCAAAGCCGCTGGCCACCGGCGTTGCCTCCAAGCGGGAGGCTGGGATGCCGCCGACATTCCCGCGGCCGACACCCGCAGCACCGCCGCCGCCGGTTGCCTCGCCGCCGGTTGCCGCCGAGCCCTCGGCGCCACCCGATTCGGCCCAGAGCGGGCTGCTCGCCGGTCTCGACTGGCTCGACAGCCTCAGCATGACCGGCCTCGACGGGCAGAACCTCAACGAGATCGGCCTGAAGAACGGCAATCTCGTCGTCGACGATCAGCAGCGTGGCAACAAATGGAGCTTTGAGAACATCAGCCTCAGCCTGCGGCGCCCGAGCGGCGGCGGCGTTGCACTTAGCTTCGGCGAGGAGGGCGCAAAACCCTGGTCGGTGCGCGTGCTGGTCGGACCGCAGCAGAACGGCGTGCGCTCGGTCGACATCAAGGCCGACAAGGTTTCCACCAGGAACATCCTGCTCGCGCTCCGAACCAAGGATCTGACCTACACTGCCGACCTGCCGCTGTCGGGCGAGATGAAGGGCGAGCTCGGCCGCGACGGCTTGCCGACCTACTTCCGCGGCAAGATCAATGTCGGCGCCGGCAACATCATCGACACCGACACGCCCGACTACCCGATGCCGATCGATTCGGCCGAGATGAGCGTGGAATGGGATTCGGGGCGGCGCGTGCTGCTGGCGCCGATCAAGATCATCTCGGGCGCCAACCGCATCACGCTGCTCGGCCATCTCGAGCCGCCGAACGACAACATCACCGACTGGCAGGCCGGCCTGTCGGGCGGCACCATCGTGCTGGCCGGCGCCGACAAGAACGAACCACCGTTGATCTTCAATCGCATCAACATCGGCTTCCGGTTTGACACTGACAAGAAACGCGTGCTGCTGACCCAGGCCGACATCTCCAATGGCGAGATCGGCGTCGCCGGAACCGGCAGCATCGACTATTCCGGCGAGCCGCGGCTGCAGCTCGGATTCGCCGGCACGCCGATGTCGGCCTCGGCCCTGAAACGGATATGGCCGATCATCATCGTGCCCGAGGTGCGCGAATGGGTGCTCGAGCGGATCGACCGCGGCACGCTCCAGCGTATCGATGTCGGCGTCAATTCGCCGGTGCACAACCTGTCGCGCAAGGGACCGCCGATCCCGGATGACGGCCTCTCGGTCAACATTGTCGCCTCGGGTGTCACGGTGCGCCCGGTGGATCAGATGCCCGCGGTGCATGACGCGGATCTGAAGGCCAGGGTGACCGGCCGCACCGCGACCGTGACCATCAACCAGGGCATTGCCGACACGCCGGCAGGCCGCAAGATCACGCTGTCGGACTTCACCTTCGAGGTGCCGGACATGGCGCCGAAGCCGTCGCCGTCGAAGGTCAAGTTCCGGGTCGACTGTCCGGTACCGGCCGCCGCCGAAATCCTCGCGTCCGACCGGCTCAGCGATCTCTCCGGTCCGCCGATCGATCCCAACGCCAGCAAGGGCAACGTCACCGCGACGATCAATCTCGGCATGCCCGTGAAGGGCGAGCTGACCAAGGCCGATACGCTCTACTCGGTCACCGCCGACATCTCCGGCGTTGCCGTCGACAAGCTGGTGATGAACCAGAAGCTCGAAGCCAACGCGCTGAAGGTGATCGCCAGCAATGCCGGCTTCCAGGTCAAGGGCGACGTCAAGATCAACGGGCAGGCGGCCTCGCTCGACTACCGCAAGCCGGCTGAGGGCGATGCCGACGTCAAGCTGCAGGCGACGCTGGACGATGCGAGCCGCGCGCGCCTCGGGCTCGATCTCGGTCCCGCGGTCTCGGGCGCGATCCCGATCAAGCTGAGCGGCAAGATAGGCAGCGGCGACAACCCCACCACCAAGATGGGCGTCGAAGCCGACCTGACCCAGCTCAAGCTCGACAACATTCTTCCGGGCTGGGTCAAGGCGCAGGGCAGGGCCGGCAAGGCGACCTTCAACGTGGTGCCGAAGGGTCAATCGACCAGGTTCGAGGACATCTCGATCGACGGCGCCGGCGTGTCGATCAAGGGCGCGCTCGAGGTCGACCAGAACGGCGACCTCATGAATGCGTACTTCCCGACCTACGCGCCGTCGGAAGGCGACAAGACATCGCTGCGGGCCGATCGCGGTCCCGACGGCGTGATCAAGGTGACGCTGCGCGGCGACGTGTTCGACGGCCGCGGCTTCCTGAAGTCGGCGATCTCCGGCCGCGATAGCGATCCCAAGAGCAAGACCAGGACCACCGATTTCGATGTCGATCTGAAACTCGGTGCGGTCGCAGGATTCAACGGCGAAGCGCTGCGTAGCGTCGACGCCAAGGTCTCGCGCCGCAACGGGTTCTTCAAGGCGTTCACGCTGAGCGGCAAGGTCGGACGCGACACCCCCGTCACGGTCGATATGCGCGGACGCCAGCAGGGCCGCGAGGTGATCTATCTGCAGACCAGTGACGCCGGTGCGTTCCTGCGCTTCATCGACACCTATTCGAAGGTGGTGGGCGGCCAGCTTACGCTCGCGATGGAGCCGCCGATCCCCGAGCCGAGCCCAAGGGAAGGGCTCATCAATATCACCGGCTTCTCGGTGAAGGGCGAAACCCAGCTCGATCGCGCCGTTGCCGGCGGGCCGGTCAGCACCCAGAACGGCATCGGGTTCGACGCGCTGCGCGCCGAATTCACCCGCCAGAGCGGCCAGCTTTCGATCCGCAATGGTGTGGTCAAGGGACCGACCATCGGCGCGACCATCGAAGGCAGCATCGACTATATCGGCAACCAGGTGCGGATGAACGGCACCTTCATTCCGATGTACGGGTTGAACAACATGTTCGGCCAGATCCCGTTCTTCGGGATTTTCCTCGGCGCCGGCAGCAATGAGGGCCTGATCGGCGTGACCTACGAAGTGGTGGGAACGCCGAGCGCGCCGGTGCTGCGCGTCAATCCGATCTCCGCGCTGGCCCCCGGCCTGACGCGTAAGATCTTCGAGTTCAAGCAGTACGGCCCGAACGATCTGCCGACGACGAACAATTAGGGCGTCAATTGCAAAATCAGCGTGGCGTGGACGGTGGCGCTCCCGGAAAGCGAACCCCGAAGCGCTGGATCAGTCCGGGCACGCTGCTCATATCCATGTCGAGCGCGTAGCGCGCGCAGAGCGCCGCCAGCCGCTGCGGATCGGGCGGACCATTGATCAACTCCGCTCCGAGCTCACGGAAATAGGCCTCAAATCCGGCGGGCGATATGATTTCCAGTACGCGGGCAGGGGTGTCCCCGGCGTTCCAAAAGGTGTGCCACTGCTCGCGCGGCTTGAAAATCAGGTCTCCCGGATTGCCGATCACGACGGACTCGCCGAGCAGCGCGCCGATCCTGCCTTCGAGGACGAAACTGTACTCATCCTCGCGATGATGCCGGTGCATGGGGGCTGCCAAAGCGTGCGGCTGCATTGGATGCTCGACGAGCGCAAAGCACCTGCCGGCGTCGTCCCCTTCGACCATGAACCGGGCGCTCCTGCCGCCGAGAACGGCGAGATGGCCATCATGTGGACCGAGTATTCGCGGTGATGCCATGCTGTCCTGCTGTCCTTCCTGGAGGGCTCCGGATTTATCGGCGTGTCCATTGCGCCGGCTTTAGCGCCTGCGGCCGTGATGATGCCGAACTTTCACCGCGTCATTCTCATCGCAGCCTCAGCCTCCCGCTAGGGCAGCCTTTGCGGCGTGAGCGGCAGCGCTCCGATCTGATGAAGAAGCGCAAAGCGGTCGGGCACGCCCCAGTGTTCGATCAGTTTGCCGTCGGCAAATCGACAGATGTCGATAACGTCGATGGTGACTGGTTTTCCTGATCGCGGATCGACGCCTGTTGCCTTGCTGCGCGCCCATACCGTATCGCCAGCTTCCACGATCGCCTCTATCGCGAGCCGCAGGTTCTTGATGCTGCCTCTCGCATCTTCGATCTGCGTCTTCAGGATTTGCGGGCCGGGAAGGTCGGTTTTCGATAGATACTCATGTTCGATCAGCTTCTCGGCGCAAACTTCGTCCGCGACCGTCAGATCGCCCTGAGAAAAGCCACGTTCGATGATGGCCTTGAAGTGCTCCAGGTTTGTCGACATGCCCATCGCTCCGGTTCTCTCGGACCGCCGACCGCGATACTGGCAGCAACGGCACGAATTTGCGTCGCGTCATGCTCGCCGTCATCCTGGTCTCCGGTGAGGGCAGAGGTTGCCGTGGAGCCCGCGTGAACGCTTGTAAATTTCGGTCATCCGCCGGGGAAAAAGATGTTGTCCCAGTCGCCGACGAGGCCGGTAGGCGGCAGGCCGGCGAAAACGCGGCATTCGCGGATGAAATGGGCCTGATCGAAGTAGCCGAGTTCGTGAGCAATGTCTGTCCAGGTCCGGTGCGGGGCATCGCGGCGGGCGACCAACGCCCGGTCGAACCGGATCGTTCGGGCAAACAGTTTGGGCGTCATTCCAACCTGCGTCGCAAAGCGCCGCTGGAACTGACTGGGGCTGAGGCCGGAATTTGCAACGAGGTCCCCGATCCGCGAACGGTCCCGTACGGCGATCATCCGGCGTGACGCGACGCCAATCGCGCAGTCGGGACCGCGCTTCTCAAGCATCGTCTCAACCCAGCGTTCGACGGCGGCGACGCGCAGATTGAAGTCCGGCGCAAGGCGCACGGCGTCGCCAACGGCCGTGGCTGATTGGCCGAGGACATCGGAGGCTGCCGGGTCCTGGTTGACCAACGACGCCATGTCGATTCCAGCCAATCGGTTCAGGCCGGCCGGTTGAAACAGTATGCTGAAAACGTGGATCGAACCCGACAGACACACGTGGGCTCTGCGATAGGTTTGCGGACCGACAATGCTCGTATCGGGCGTAGCGTTCGCCTGGCCACCGTCGATGCGGACACGATATGGATCAGCCAGGTGGACAATCAGGATTTGATGCGGCCGTGCGGCGACGGGCCAGGCCAGGACCGCGCTACCCAACTCCACGCGCCTCTCCTCGAACGCGCGTAAGACGCCGCGAAGTTGTGGGTGGGGTAATGCCCGCTTGATATCCATGGAGGCCCCTCGGCGGCGGAAGCCTAGATCGAGCCGATACATGCGACAATGTCTGTCTTGCCGGCCCCCCGGGGTTGTTTGCTCCGCGCCGAGTCCGCTCTCGACCCTCGACCGACTTCTCGGTTGCATTTGCCTGGTTCAGGAATGCGCGCGGTGGCGGGTTTCTGTCCGCATTCATCCGAGGCTGCCACCAAGTCTGAGCGGCCCGCCGTCCGGATGAAGTTCGCGCAGGAACCTTGCCCTATCTGGGATGTTGGTGAGCAATTCAATAACTCAGGAGGAACTCTCATGAGAACGCTGTTACTGGCTGGTGTACTGGCGGTAGCCGGCTTCGCGATGGCCACGCCGATCTCCATTGCACCCGCGTCAGCTCAGGTTGCCGTTGATACTCCGCTCGGCGGCGTAAGAGTGGGCCCGGAGCCCCGTTACTACCGAGACTACGATCGACCCGCTTATCGCGCCTACGGATATGATCGCGGATATCGCGGATGCCGCACCGTCACGATCGAGCGTGACGACGGATCGGTCCGGAGGGTCCGTCGCTGCGACTAGCGGTACCGGACTAGAGGATCGACTTCCGTGGCTTACAAGACCGCTCGAGCCGGTTCTCGCAATCAAGGAATTGGAGCCATCGACTTGGGCCGCCGCAGTTGGCGGCCTGTTTCATTTCGCGGATGCCGCCTGTTGGCCCAAGGAGCTGGCCTAAGGCGTTGGCCCGAGGCCGGTATGCGTTCATGTCGGATTCCACGTCGCCTTCGCGGGGTAAGCGGACGTGCAGGTCACGCACTTACCGCCGCAGCGCCGGCACCACCAGGAACGGAATCAGGCCGAGCACCACATTGACCAGCGCGAAGACGATCAGCGGATTGTAGCTGTGGGTCCAGTCGTGGATCAGGCCGCCGCCCCATGAGCCAAGGCCGGAGCCGAGGCCGCTGCCGATCATGATCGTGCCGTAGATCGTGCCGACGCGCTCGCCGCGGAAGATCTTCAGCGCGGTCGCGGTGATCAGCGGGCCGCGCGAACCGATCATGCTGCCGAAGCAGATGATGAAGCCGGTCAGCAGCCAGTAGTTCGGATACCACTGCAGCAGCCAGAGCAGAATGATGCCGAGGATCGAGACGCCGTAGCTGAACAAGACCGAGGGCCGGCGGCCGATGATGCCGTCGAGGGTGGACACGCCGAGCATGCCGACGAACAGCGCGACGCCGGAGAAGCCCCAGGCGGTTGCCGCCTGTAGCGGCGGGAAGCCGACATCGATCAGATAGGCGACGATCTGCGCGGTCAGCGCATACATCGCGATCGCGGTGAAGAAGAAGGTGGAGAACAGCGCCCAGAAGGCGTGGTGGCGCATCGCGCTGAGCAGCGTCCAGCCTTCGTCGGCCAGACTGCTTTCCGTCTTCCTGACGATATGCGGCGATCCGCCGGCGAGCAGCGGCCACGGCAGAAAGACCAGCGGAACAAGCAGGCAGAGCGCGCCGATGCCGAACACCTGATAGGCCTCGCGCCAGCCGATCCGGTCGATCAAGACCTGCGACAGCGGCAACAGCAGCAACAGGCCCGCGCCGGTCGCCGAATACATCACGGCCATCGCGGTCGGCAGGCGTGGTCCGAACCAGCGGCCGAGCAGGATCGAATTCGACACATTGCCGATCAGCGCGGTGCCGAAACCGACGCAGAGTCCGACGCTGAGCTGGAATTGCCAGAGCTCTTGCGCGCGTGAAGCAACGAGGAATGCGCAACCGAGCAGCGACAGGCCCAGCGCATAGACCACGCGCGGACCCGAGCGGTCGAACAGGCGTCCGACCAGCGGCGCGGTCAGGCCGCTGGCGAGCCAGGTCAGCGAGTAGACCGACACCACAGAGGCGCGGTCCCAGCCGAAATTTTCCGAGATCGGTTTCAGGAAAACGGTGAAGCTGTCGCTAAGGCCGCGCCCAAGCACCGACAGCACGAAGCAGAGCGCGAGCACGTTCAGCGCGACGCGGGACTGCTTCGCCGGCGTTGCAAGCGTGTCGTTCGGAGGCGTGGTCTGCTGGTCCATCGCATTCTTTTCGAGCGCGATCGGACGCAAAACCGGAAGTCCACTTTTGCTGATCGCGCTCAGGCAGGGAGCGCGCTTTCCGCACTCCCTGCAACCGACAAATGCGAATGCGCCTATGCAGGCTTCAGCAGGACGTGGCGCTTCTTGCCGAGCGACAGTTTCACCACGCCTTCCGGCGTGAGATTGGCCGAAGTCAGCAACATCTTCTCGTCGGTCACGGCAGCATCGTTGACGCGCAGGCCACCGCCCTTGATCTGCCGGCGCGCTTCGCCGTTGGAAGCGACGAGCTCGGCCTTGACGAAGGCGACGAGCACGCCGACGCCGGCTTCAAATTCGCCGCGCGGAATTTCCACCGTCGGCAAAGTTTCGGCCAGCGCACCTTCCTCGAAGGTGCGGCGCGCGGTCTCGGCGGCTTCGTTCGCTGCATCGCGGCCATGGAGCAGGGCGGTAGCTTCCGTCGCCAGCACCTTCTTGGCCTCGTTGATCTCGCCGCCGGCCAGCGCTGCAAGCTTGCTGATCTCGCTCATCGGCAGGATGGTGAACAGCTTGAGGAACTTGACGACGTCGGCGTCCTCGACATTGCGCCAGTACTGCCAGAAATCGTAGGGCGAGAACTGGTCGGCGTTGAGCCACACCGCGCCCTTGGCGGTCTTGCCCATCTTGTCGCCCGAGGCGGTGGTGAGCAGCGGCGTGGTCAGCGCGAACAACTGCGGCGTGCCCATGCGGCGGCCGAGATCGACGCCGTTGACGATATTGCCCCACTGGTCGGAGCCGCCCATCTGCAGCCGGCAGCCGGCGCGGCGCGACAGCTCGACGAAGTCGTAGGCCTGGCAGACCATGTAGTTGAACTCGATGAAGCTCATCTCCTGCTCGCGCTCGAGCCGGAGCCGCACCGAGTCCATGGTCAGCATGCGGTTGACCGAGAAGTGCCGGCCGATGTCGCGCAGCATCTCGATCCAGTTCAACTTGGTCAGCCACTCGGCATTGTCGAGCATGATGGCGTCGGAAGCCCCATTGCCATAGCGCAGCACCTTGGCGAACACGCCGCGGATCGAGGCCTTGTTGGCTTCGATCTCCGCAACCGTGCGCATTGCGCGCGTCTCGTCCTTGCCGGAGGGGTCGCCGACCATCGTGGTGCCGCCGCCCATCAGCGTGATCGGCTTGTTGCCGCTCTGCTGCAGCCAGTACAGCATCATCATGGTGAGGAAGTTGCCGATGTGCAGCGACGGCGCAGTGCAGTCATAGCCGACATAGGCGGTCGCCTGGCCCTTCGCGGCAAGCGCGTCGAGGCCCTCGAAATCGGAGCACTGGTGGACGAAGCCGCGTTCCTGTAAAGTGTTCAGGAAATCCGATTTAAATGCAGTCATTTGTCGGCCAGCCAGCTCATTCTGTTTTTACGGTTTTTGCATCAATTTGCGGAACCTTGGCGCTGAGGCTGCCGCAGGCGAACGCGCAGTGGCATTATAGGATGTACTTGTTTGAGACAAGCCGGGGGTTCCCGGCTGGGGCGCTTCCAACATGATGTTAACGGCACTCGGTCTGATGAGCGGTACCTCGCTCGACGGGGTCGACGTGGCATTGATCGAGACCGATGGCCGTCAGATCAAGTCTTTCGGGCCCACGGGCTATCGGCCTTATACCGAAGGCGAGCGCAGCCTGCTGCGCCAGGCGCTGACGGAGGCGGTTCATCTGTCGCAGCGCGACGCCCGACCGGGGATTTTGCGGCAGGCCGAGCAGGCCGTCACCACGGCCCATGCCGAGGCGGTCGCCAGCTTCACGGCGCAGCACCGGATCTCCGCCCAGGATATCGACATCGTCGGGTTCCATGGCCAGACCGTGCTGCATCGCCCCGAGCGCAGGTTGACGGTGCAGATCGGCGATGCCCTGGCGCTCGCCAAGGTGATCCACATTCCGGTGATGCACGATTTCCGCGCCGCCGACGTCGAGGCCGGCGGGCAGGGCGCGCCGTTCGTGCCGGTCTACCACCGCGCGCTGGTGCAATCGCTGAACCGCGAGGGGCCGATCGTCGTCGTCAATATCGGCGGCGTCTCCAACATCACCTATATCGACGGCACGGACACGCTGATCGCCTGCGACACCGGGCCGGGCAATGCGTTGCTCGACGACTTCATGTTCCGTCAGATGCATCAGCCGTTCGACACCGCCGGAAAGTTCGCCGCGCTGGGCAAACCGGACGAGGCCTGGATCGCACAGGCGTTGAAGCTGCCGTTCTTTGCGCTGCCGCCGCCGAAATCGCTCGACCGCAACGACTTCGCGAGCCTCAAGCTCGGCGCCGTGGCGCCGGCCGATGGCGCCGCGACGCTGACCGCCTTCACTGCCGCGGCCATCGCCCGCGTCGTGCCGCTGCTGCCGAAACGGCCGAAAAGCTGGATCATCTGCGGCGGTGGCGCCTCCAACCTCACGATGATGCGGATGCTGCGCGAGCGGCTGGCGCCGGCGACCGTCGAGCCGGCCGAGGCGCTCGGCTGGGCGGCGGATGCGATCGAGGCGCAGGCGTTCGGCTTCCTTGCCGCGCGCGGCATGAAGGGCCTGCCGCTGAGCTATCCCGCCACCACGGGGGTGCCGATCCCGATGACCGGGGGCATTATCGCGCGACCGTGATTTAGATGCAAATGCATCTACCTTGACAGTTCCATGCCGTTGCATTTAATTCGATGCAGTTGCATTGAACGCGAGGTTCGTCATGGTCGCCCTGAAACTGATCAGCCACAAGCTCTGCCCCTATGTGCAACGCGCGGTGATCGCGCTGCGTGAGAAGGGCGTGCCGTTCGAGCGGATCGACATCGATCTCGCCAACAAGCCGGACTGGTTCCTGAAGATCTCGCCGCTCGGCAAGGTGCCGGTGCTGGTGGTGACGCGCGACGACGGCAAGGAGGTCGCGCTGTTCGAGAGCAATGTGATCTGCGAGTACATCGAGGAGACGCAGGCGGGGGCGAAGCTGCATCCGGAGAACGCGCTGACGCGCGCCGAGCATCGCGCCTGGATGGAGTTCGGCTCGGCCATTCTCGGCGATCTCTGGGGGCTCGAGACTGCGACAGATGCCGCGGCCTTCGAGAGCAAGCGGCAGGCGGTCGCGGCGAAATTCGCGCGCGTCGAGGCGGCGCTCGGCGCCGGTCCGTTCTTCGCCGAGCAGAATTTCAGCCTGGTGGATGCGGTGTTCGCGCCGATCTTCCGCTATTTCGATTTGTTCGACCAGCTGACCGATCTCGCTGTTTTCACGCACACGCCAAAACTTCGCGCCTGGCGCAGCGCGCTGGCACAGCGGCCGAGCGTACGCAGCGCGGTGTCGCCGGACTATCCGGCGCTGCTGCACGCGTTCCTGGTCGGCCACCGCGCGCATATGCTGAAGCTTGCCGCGTAAGCCATGTCGCACTCGGTTGCCTGGATCGCGCTCGTCGTCGCCGGCCTGCTGGACGTCGGCTGGGCGGTTTCGATGAAATATGCCGAAGGCTATACGCGGCTCGGCTGGACGCTGGTCTCGCTGCTGCTGCTCGCGGCGTTCGTGTTCCTGCTCGGACGCGCGCTGCAGGTGCTCGGCGTCGGCGTCGCCTACACGGTGTGGACCGGCATCGGCGCGGTCGGCACGCTGGCCATGGGCGTGCTGCTGTTCAACGAGGCGCTCAACCCGATGAAAGTCGCAGGGATTGCACTGGTGCTGATCGGGATTGCGGCGCTGAAGCTGGCGCCGGAATGAATCCGTAGCCCGGATGAGCGCAGCGATATCCGGGTTCTTGTCGGCCGCGCCCCGCATGTCGCTTCGCTCATGCGGGCTACGTGGAATCCGAAGCCCGGATGGAGCCAACGGGTCGCGCGAACGCGCGCCCGATGACAGGCTCCGCGCAATCCGGGGCTCTTATCCGCGGTGAGAGTGGTCCCGGATTTCGCTGCGCTCCATCCGGGCTATAGCAGCACCGTCGTCAGCGTACGTTGGCGAGACGCATGTCGAGATAGCCGGTCACCGTCTCCATCAGCGGCTCGAGCTTGCCGTCGAAGAAGTGGTTGGCGCCTGGGATGACCTGCTGGTCGATCACGATGCCCTTCTGCGTCTTCAGCTTCTCGACGAGCGTGTTGACGTCCTTGGGCGGCACCACGGCATCCTTGTCGCCGTGCACGATCAGGCCCGACGACGGGCAGGGCGCAAGGAACGAGAAGTCGTAGAGATTGGCGGGCGGCGCGATCGAGATGAATCCCTCGACCTCCGGCCGGCGCATCAGAAGCTGCATGCCGATCCATGCGCCGAACGAGAAGCCCGCAACCCAGCAGGCGCGTGCCTCCGGATTGATCGCCTGCGCCCAGTCGAGCGCGCTCGCGGCGTCGGACAATTCGCCGGTGCCGTGATCGAACGAGCCCTGGCTTCGGCCAACGCCACGGAAGTTGAAGCGCAGCACCGAGAAGCCGCGATGTGCGAACGCGTAGTAGCACTGATAGACGATCTGGTGGTTCATCGTGCCGTGGAACTGCGGATGCGGATGCAGGATCATCGCAATCGGCGCGTTCTTCTGCTTGGCCGGGTGGTAGCGGCCCTCGAGGCGGCCAGCAGGGCCGGTGAAAATGACTTCAGGCATTGTGTTCCCTTGATTGCCGCGTTCCCTTGATTGACGTCGATCAATCAACCGGTTGGAGCCATCTTCAGCGACGGTTCGCGAACAGAGCAGCTCGTGATGAAATCGGCGCAGGCACCGCCGCGCGGCACGCTGGAGGCCTTCTAGCATGACGCAAGGGGCAAAAATCAAGGAAATTGTGCCGCTTGGCGGTCGCGAATCCGCGTCGCGTTGCGCGCGTTGCCGACGCGGCGGCGGCGATCCGGATCGACACGCCGGATTGCTTCGAAGGCTACCTGAAGTTTCGGTCTGTCATAATGCTATCGCGCTCGGGGGACCGCGAACGCCGTGTCTGGCAGCGGCGCGAGGCTCCTGCCGCGCGTGAAAAATCTCCCGTGCCGGTGACGTCTGATCTGGTCTCGGTCGTCAACTGTCGTTATGTCGCAGTGAAGGCCGCAACCACGGTGGTTGCCGCGGATAGCTCCATGGCCGATCGCGTCTATCTCGACTGGAATGCCACCACGCCGCTTCGCCAGGAGGCGAAGGCGGCGATGGCTGCGGCGTGGGAATTGATCGGCAACCCGTCCTCGGTGCACAGCGAGGGACGGCGGGCGCGACGGCTGCTTGAGGAAGCCCGCAATGCTGTGGCGAAGGCGGTCGGCGGCCGGCCGCAGGACGTGGTGTTTCTCTCCGGCGGGACCGAAGCCAATGCGCTCGCACTGACGCCGGGATTGCACAGGGCTGCGGGCGCGCCGGTGCAGCGGCTCCTGGTGTCGGCGATCGAGCATGCGTCCGTGCTCGCGGGCGGTCGGTTTGCGACGGAGGCGACCGCCGCAATCCATGTCACGCGCGCCGGTGTGATCGATCTCGACCATCTGCGCGCACTGCTGGCCGACGGTCCGCCGGCTCTGGTCTCGGTGATGCTGGCGAACAACGAGACCGGTGCCATTCAGCCGGTGGCTGATGTCGCCGCAATCGTCCATGCGGCTGGCGGGCTGCTGCTCGTCGACGCGATCCAGGCGTTCGGCAAGATCCCGTTCGATCTCGCCTCGACGCAGGCCGACCTGGTGACGCTGTCGGCGCACAAGATCGGCGGACCGAAGGGCGCAGGCGCGCTGGTGCTCGCCGAGGGCGTCGAGGGCCTGGGGGCGTTTCTGCGCGGCGGCGGGCAGGAGCTCGGGCGGCGGGCTGGGACCGAGAACATCGCCGGCATCGCCGGGTTCGGTGCGGCCGCCAAGGCCGCGATGGCGGCGCTGAAGCCTGATGCGGCCCGCGTCAGGGGACTGCGCGACCGGCTCGAGCACGGGCTGCGGCAGACGCCGGACGTGCTGGTCTTCTCCGATGACGTCAAGCGGTTACCCAATACCGTCCTGTTCACGGCGCCCGGAATGAAGGCCGAGACGGCGGTCATCGGGTTCGACCTTGGGGGAATCGCGGTGTCGTCCGGTTCCGCCTGTTCGTCGGGCAAGGTCCAGCCTTCCCACGTGCTAGAGGCAATGGGATACCGTTCTGAGGTGTCCCAGGGAGCGGTGCGGCTCAGTCTTGGCTGGTCTACCACGGAGACAGACGTGGATTTGACCCTCAAGGCTTGGCGAAAGCTCGCCGATACCTTAGTTAAGGGGGAACGACGAAACACAGCTTGAACTGTTCTAAGCGGATTTCGTCAAAGCATCGTAAGAGATTTTCGGAACTTGAGATCCACCGCGGTCCTTGAAACCGCGAGCGGAGGATTGAATGCCTGCTGTACAAGAGACAGTCGAGCGCGTCCGGCGCATCGACGTCGACCAGTATCGATATGGGTTTGAGACGCTGATCGAGTCCGACAAGGCCCCGAAGGGGCTGTCGGAAGACACCGTCCGCTTCATCTCCGCAAAGAAGAATGAACCGGCCTGGATGCTGGAATGGCGCCTGGAGGCCTATCGCCGCTGGCTGACCATGACCGAGCCGACCTGGGCGCGCGTCGACTATCCGAAGATCGACTACCAGGACATCTACTACTACGCGGCGCCGAAGCCGAAGAAGACGCTGTCCTCGATCGACGAGATCGATCCGGAAATCCTCAAGACCTACGAGAAGCTCGGCATCCCCTTGCGCGAGGTCGCGATCCTCGAGGGCGTCGAGCCGCCGCCCGGCGGTGAGCAGACGCCGAACCGCAAGATCGCGGTCGATGCCGTGTTCGACTCGGTCTCGGTCGCGACCACCTTCCAGAAGGAGCTGAAGGCGGCCGGCGTGATCTTCATGCCGATCTCGGAGGCGATCCGCGAGCATCCCGAGCTGGTGCAGAAATATCTCGGCACCGTGGTGCCGACCTCCGACAATTACTTCGCGACATTGAATTCGGCTGTGTTCTCCGACGGCTCGTTCGTCTACGTGCCGCCGGGCGTGCGCTGCCCGATGGAGCTGTCGACCTATTTCCGCATCAATGAGCGCAACACAGGCCAGTTCGAGCGCACGCTGATCATCGCCGACAAGGGCTCCTACGTCTCCTATCTCGAGGGCTGCACCGCGCCGCAGCGCGACGAGAACCAGCTGCACGCCGCCGTGGTCGAGCTCGTCACGCTCGACGACGCCGAGATCAAGTATTCGACGGTGCAGAACTGGTACCCGGGCAATTCGGAAGGCAAGGGCGGCATCTACAATTTCGTCACCAAGCGTGGCGATTGCCGCGGCAGGAACTCCAAGATTTCCTGGACCCAGGTCGAGACCGGATCGGCGATCACCTGGAAATATCCGAGCTGCATCCTGCGCGGCGACAATTCGAGCGGCGAGTTCTACTCGATCGCGATCTCGAACGGTTTCCAGCAGGTCGACAGCGGCACCAAGATGATCCATCTCGGCAAGAACACGTCGAGCCGGATCATCTCCAAGGGCATCGCCGCCGGCAAGTCGCAGAACACCTATCGCGGTCTCGTCAGCGCCCATCGCAAGGCCACCGGCGCGCGCAACTACACCGCCTGCGACTCGCTTCTGATCGGCGACAAATGCGGCGCGCACACCGTGCCCTATGTCGAGGCCAAGAACTCCTCGGCGACGTTCGAGCATGAAGCGACGACGTCGAAGATTTCCGAGGACGTGCTGTTCTACTGCATCCAGCGCGGGCTCTCGCAGGAAGAAGCCGTCGGCCTCGTCGTCAACGGTTTCGTGAAGGACGTGCTGCAGCAACTGCCGATGGAGTTCGCGGTGGAAGCGCAGAAGCTGATCTCGATCAGCCTTGAAGGTTCGGTTGGCTAATCCATCCCGCTAACGGCGCGGCCGACGTGCCTCGGGGTGATGCTCAGGAAAAATCAGATGTCTCTGCTTGAAGTGAAAGATCTGCAGGTTCGTGTCGAGGAGCGTGAGATCCTCCACGGGCTGTCGCTCACGGTGAACCCGGGCGAGGTGCACGCGATCATGGGGCCGAACGGCTCCGGCAAGTCGACCCTCTCCCACGTCATCGCCGGCAAGCCGGGCTATGAAGTTACGGGCGGGCAGATCCTGTTCAGGGGCGAGGACCTGCTGGAGATGGAGCCGAACGAGCGTGCCGCCAAGGGCGTGTTCCTGGCGTTCCAGTATCCGGTCGAGATTCCCGGCGTCACCACCTGGAATTTCCTGCATGCGGCGCTCAACGCCCAGCGCAAGGCGCGCGGCGAGGACGAGATCTCTTCGCCGGCCTTCCTCAAGAAGGTCCGCGAGGTCGCCAAGTCGCTGAACATTCCACAGGACATGTTGAAGCGCGGCGTCAATGTCGGCTTTTCCGGCGGCGAAAAGAAGCGCAACGAGATTCTGCAGATGGCGCTGTTCGAGCCGGCCGTCTGCATCCTCGACGAAATGGATTCCGGCCTCGACATCGACGCGCTGCGGATCGCGGCCGACGGCGTCAATGCGCTGCGCTCGCCTGAGCGCGCGATGGTCGTGATCACCCACTATCAGCGGCTGCTCAACTACATCGTGCCCGACTTCGTGCACGTGATGTCGAAGGGCCGGGTGGTGAAGAGCGGCGGCAAGGAGCTGGCGCTGGAGCTGGAAGAGTCCGGTTACACGCAGTTCGAAGACGCTGCCTGACAAACGCGGGTTTTGTGATGAACGTTGTTGCAAAGACCGAGACCGGGCGCGCGCTGGGCGATGCATTCGCCGTGGTGCGCGACCGTCTGCCGGGTGAGGGCAAGATCGCCGATCAGCGGCGCCAGGCCTTCGAGGCTTATGAACGATCAGGCCTGCCGCATCGCCGGATTGAGGACTGGAAATACACCGACCTGCGCGCGCTGATGCGCGAGGTGCTGCCGCTCGCGGCGTCCCCGGATGATGCCGCGCTGGGCCGTGCCAGGGCCGTCGTAGAGGCCCGCGCGATCGAAGGCGTCCGGCGCCTGGTGCTGGTCGACGGCGCGTTCGCGCTTGATCTTTCCGATTGGCAGGATCTGGAGAAAGGGCTCTCGATCAATCCGCTGCGCCTCGCGCTGGAAGCCGGCGACGAGATCGTCGCGACGCAGGCTCTCGCGTCTGATGTCGCCAACCCCATGATCGCGCTGAACGGCGCGATGGCGACCGACGGTGTCGTCATCGACGTCGCCAACGGCGCGGTGCTGACCCAGCCGCTGCATATCGTGCATGTCGCATCCGGCACCGCGCCGGCCTCGACATTCACGCGGTCGTTGCTCCGGCTCGGCCGCGATACCAGCGTGACGCTGGTGGAGAGCTATCTCGCCGCCGACGGCGCCAAGGCCTACCAGACCCATGACGGACTGGTTGTTGCGATCGGTGACAACGCACGGCTCGATCACGTGCGCCTGGTCGAAGACAGCGTCGATGCCTTCAATATTTCCTCGGCGACGGTGTCGCTCGGCGCGCACGCCCATTTCAACACGTTCGGCCTGACCTCAGGCGGTCATGTCAGCCGCTATCAGCTGACGATCACCTGCGCCGGCGAGGGCTCGACGGTCGAGACCAACGGCGTCAATCTGATCAACGGCACGCAGCACGCCGACACCACGCTGTTCATGGACCACGCGGTGCCGCACTGCGCGAGCCGCGAGATCTTCCGTGCCGTCGTCGACGACCGTGCCCATTCCGTATTCCAGGGCCGCATCATCGTCCGTCCGGACGCGCAGAAGACCGACGCCAAGATGATGACCCGCGCGCTGCTGCTGTCCGACGACGCGGAAGCCGACAACAAGCCGGAGCTCGAGATCTTCGCCGACGACGTCACCTGCGGTCACGGTGCGACCACCGGCGCGCTCGACGAGAGCCTGCTGTTCTACATGCGCGCCCGCGGGCTACCCGAGAAGGAAGCGCAGGCGCTCCTGATCCAGGCCTTCGTCGGCGAGGCGATCGAGTCCATCGCCAGCGACACGTTGCGCGAGGTCGCAATTGCCACCGCGCAGCGCTGGCTTCAGGCGAGGGCGTAAGCATGCACAAGGCGGTCGCCAACGGTAGTTACGACGTCGCGCTGGTGCGGCAGGATTTCCCGGCGCTCGCCATGCAGATCTACGGCAAGCCGCTGGTCTATCTCGACAACGCAGCCTCGGCGCAGAAGCCGAATGCGGTGCTCGACCGCATGACCGAGGCCTACAAGAGCGAATACGCCAACGTGCATCGCGGCCTGCATTATCTGGCCAATGCCGCGACCGAGGCCTATGAGGGCGCCCGCGGCAAGGTCGCGAAGTTCATCAACGCCCGCCGCAGTGAAGAGATCGTCTTCACCCGCAACGTCACCGAGGCGATCAATCTGGTGGCGTCGTCCTGGGGCGGGGTGAACATCAAGGAGGGCGACGAGATCGTCCTTTCGATCATGGAGCACCACTCCAACATCGTGCCGTGGCACTTCCTCCGGGAGCGCCATGGTGCCGTGATCAAGTGGGCGCCGGTCGACGACGAGGGCAACTTCCTGATCGAGGAGTTCGAGAAGCTCCTGACCCCACGCACCAAGATCGTCGCGATCACCCAGATGTCGAACGCGCTCGGCACGCTGGTTCCGGTCAAGGACGTGATCCGGCTGGCCCACGCCCGCGGCATTCCGGTGCTGGTCGACGGCGCGCAAGGCGCGGTGCACCTGCCGATCGACGTCCAGGACCTCGATTGCGATTTTTACGCCTTCACCGGCCACAAGGTGTACGGACCGACCGGCATCGGCGCGCTCTATGCCAAGCATGAGCATCTGGTGGCGATGCGGCCGTTCAACGGCGGCGGCGAGATGATCCGTGAGGTGGCCAAGGACTGGGTCACCTATGGCGATCCGCCGCACAAGTTCGAGGCCGGAACGCCGCCGATCGTCGAGGCGATCGGGCTCGGTGCTGCGATCGACTACGTCAATTCGATCGGCAAGGAGCGCATCGCCGCGCATGAGCATGAACTGCTGACCTATGCGCAGGATCGCCTGCGCGAGATCAACTCGCTGCGCGTGATCGGAACCGCCCGCAACAAGGGACCGGTGATCTCGTTCGAAATGAAGGGCGCGCATCCCCACGATGTCGCGACCGTGATCGACCGTCAGGGCATTGCGGTGCGCGCCGGCACGCATTGCGTGATGCCGCTTTTAGAGCGGTTCAACGTCACGGCCACCTGCCGTGCATCCTTCGGGATGTATAATACTAGGGAAGAAGTCGACCATCTGGCGCAGGCGCTGATCAAGGCGCGGGAATTGTTCGCATGACCGATACAGCCGAAGTCAAGACGGCCACCATGGAAACCACCTCGGCACTGCCGGCGGAGGAGACCGAGCGCATGAGCGGCGAGATCGTCGCGGCGCTGAAGACGGTGTTCGATCCGGAAATCCCGGCCGACATCTACGAGCTCGGCCTGATCTACAAGGTCGATCTCAAGGATGATCGCTCGGTCGACATCATGATGACGTTGACCACGCCGAACTGCCCGGCTGCGGGCGAATTGCCGCAGATGGTGGAGAACGCGGTTGCCAGCGTTCCCGGTGTCGGCGTCGTCAACGTCAATCTGGTCTGGGATCCGGCCTGGACGCCGGACCGGATGTCGGACGAGGCGCGCCTCGTCCTCAATATGTGGTGATGCGTTAGGGGATTGGACTTAGGCTCAAGAAGAACGGCAATTGATTTGCCGCTGGGACTGACCACATGAGTGACATGACGCAAGCTTCACCAACCCCAGCCAAGCCGAAGCGGCCCCGCCCGCAGGTCATGAAATTGACCGATGCCGCGGCGGAGCGGATCACCGAGCTGACCAAGCGCGCCGATTCCGAGATCGTCGGGCTGCGCGTCGGCATCAAGAATGGCGGCTGCGCCGGCCAATCCTATACCGTCGAATACGCCCACGAGATCCGCCCGACCGACGAAGTGGTCGAGGACAAGGGCGTGAAGATCCTGGTCGATCCGAAGGCCGTGCTGTTCCTGCTTGGAACCGAGATGGACTATGTGGCCGACAAGATGCAGGCCCAGTTCGTGTTCAACAACCCGAACCAGATCTCCGCGTGCGGTTGCGGCGAATCGGTGCAGCTCAAGCCGGCCACGGTCTAGTCGATCGCCAGCCACAAGCGCCGTTCCTCATCCTGAGGAGCCGCGCGTCGCGCGGCGTCGCGAAGGATGGCTGCGAGTCGGAGTTGGGGCCTCATGGTTCGAGACGCGCGTTCCGCGCTCCTCACCATGAGGAGCGATAGTGGGGCGGACATCACATGGACCGCGAATTCCTCACCGACCTGTTCGCCGACTTCGGCCCGGTGACGCTGCGCCGGATGTTCTCCGGCTACGGTATCTCGGCTGACGGCACCAATTTCGCGCTGGCCCTGCGGGCTGGGCTTTATTTCCGTGCCGATGAGGAGACCATCCCGCAATTCGAGGCGGAAGGCTGCGGACCGTTCCAGTATCAGACGCGTTCCAAGACGGTGACGGTGAACTCCTACTGGCAGCTGCCGGCACGGCTGTTCGATGATTCGGAAGAACTCGCTGTCTGGGCACGGTCGGCGCTCGGCGCCGCCCAGCGTGCCGCGTTGCGCAAGCGGCCGAGGAAACGAGCGGCCGCGCGAAAGTCGAAGGTGCCTGAGAAGAAGGCTGCTGCAAGGAAGGCTACTGGCAAGAAAGCAGCTGCGAGAAAGGCGGTTGCGAAGGGGCCGTCGGCGAAGAAGAAGCGATCGGCAAGGAAGCGCTCCTCATCCTGAGGCAGCCAATCCATCCACGTCATTGCGAGCGAAGCGAAGCAATCCATGATTCCGCATATGCGGTTGCGGTGGATTGCTTCGCTTCGCTCGCAATGACGGTGGAGGAAGTGAGGGAGATCACGCCACGCGGGTCTGGATCTCGGTGCTGTATTCCGGATCGGCCTCGCAGATCACGCGGTTGCGGCCGGCGCGCTTGGCGGCATAGAGGCAAGCGTCGGCGCGCTCGATCAGCGAGTCGGTATCGTCGGACGGCTTCAGCATGGAGACGCCGACCGAGATCGTGACACGGCCGAGGATCTCGCCGGTCGACTTCTTCTTCAGCTCCTTGGCCATCACGGCGCGGCGGATGTGGTCGGCGACCGTCAGCGCCTGCCGCAGCGCCGTGTTGGGCAGCACCACGGCGAATTCCTCGCCGCCATAGCGGGCGGTGATGTCCTGGCCCTTGATGTTCTGCTTCAGCGACTGCGCCACCAGCCGCAGCACCTGGTCGCCGGTGAGATGGCCGTAGGAGTCGTTGAACGACTTGAAGTGGTCGATGTCGAACATCAGGAGCGACAGCGGTTCGCCGCTGGCGAGCGCGGCCTGCACCGCCATGTCGATCGAGCGGTCGAAATATTTCCGGTTGCCGAGGCCGGTGAGCGGATCGGTCAGGCTCTCGGCGCGGATCGCCTCGAGGCTGTGTTGCAGGTCGCTGATCTCCGACTTCGACAGCGCGAGCCGGTTCTCCAATGCCTGATTGGTCTCGCGCATCTCGCGCGTCGATTTTGCCAGGCTATCGACGATTGCCTTGATGTGATCGCGGGTGGTCGCGCTCGCGAGCTTGTCGCTGGCGCCGACGAGGCTGGCGTCATAGGTCGCGGACACGCCGAGCGCGTCGGTGATCAGCTTCATGACGGCGTCGATCTCGCCGATGACGCGCGCGCCGACCTTGTCGATGCGGTCCGAGGTCTTGATGTGCGAAAGGTAGGTTTCGTAGATCTGCTCGAGATCGGATTCAGAGAGCTTGCCGCTGCGGGCCAGCGTCTCGTTGATGACCTTGTTGAGCGGCGCGTTGTATCCGGTCGCGTAGACGTACCAGATTTCGTAGTTGCGGGGGACTGCGGTCTGGCGAAGCGAGCGGATCTGGCCAAGTGCGACTTCGGCAAAGGCCAACGTACGTTCGTGTTCGTCCAGCAGCTTGACCACTGTCACGCCCTCAATGCACGCAATGCCGATTAAGCCCGGCAGCAATGACTAAACTATTGGGGCGAGGGTACGGGACGAGAGTGAAGGCAAGGTAAATAGTGGAACTACGGGGAAGCCGGTTGCGACGACCATGCGGCGCGCCCGATTCTTGTCCGTCTTGAGCGGCACTTTCGGACGCTTTTCGTTTGCCCGCATTGCGATGCGAAAACTGCGCGCATTTGCTTCAAACGCCGGGAAATCGACGTGTGCACCGGTCGCGGGCGGCAACAGAGATTGGCTGGACTACCGCCGCTGGCGCGGCGGCATCGGAGCAGACCTTACGCGCGTGCGCGCACAGGTCGCAGCAGGAAGGCGGGCAGGTGCGAATGATCGGCGGGCTCGTGGTCCACCTCGCGCTGCGGCCGCCGTGGCTCGGCACGCCCGATCGACGGCACGTGCGACGGAGCGGCCTGCGGAGCCGAATTGCGGCCGTGGCGCGGTTCACGCTCCGGCTTCGCTGCGCGCTCTTCGCGGGGCTCCCGCTCGCGACGCGCTTCGCGTTCACCGTGACGCGGCTCGCGCTCACCGTCACGCGGCTCGCGTTCACGTCGCGGCTTGCGGCCGCCACGGGCGCCGTCGCGCGAACCTTCGCGGCTGCGCGAGCGGCGCGGCGCGGCGTCCTCGTCGGAGCCCTCGCTGTGAACGGTGTAGTCGCCCTCGGCGCGCGGGATCGGCTGGCCGATCAGCTTCTCGATCGCAGTCATCGATTTGCTATCGAGCGAGGTGACGATGGAGATCGCGGTGCCGGTGCGTCCGGCGCGGCCGGTACGGCCAATGCGGTGGACGTAATCGTCCGGGTGGTGCGGGACGTCGAAATTGAAGACGTGGCTCACCGCGGGAATGTCGAGACCGCGGGCGGCGACGTCGGAGGCGACGAGCAGCGGAATCTCGCCCTTGCGGAATTGATCGAGGGCCGCGGTGCGGGCGGATTGATCCATATCACCGTGCAGGGCGCCGACACTGAAGCCGTGCTTCTGGAGTGATTTGTGAAGGACGGCGACTTCGCGCTTGCGATTGCAGAAGATAATCGCGTTGTTGAGATCCTTGGCGTCGCGCAGCAGGCGGCGGAGGATCTCGCGCTTGTCATGCGCTTCGCGACCGGCCGGGACCTGCAATTGCGTGACGGTGACGGCGGTGGTCGCGGGTTTGGAAACTTCGATCCGGGCCGGATTGTGCAGGAAGGCCTCGGTGATGCGGCTGATCTCCGGGGGCATCGTCGCGGTGAAGAACAGGGTTTGCCGCGTAAAGGGGACGAGCTTGCAGATGCGTTCGATGTCGGGAATGAAACCCATGTCGAGCATGCGGTCGGCTTCGTCGATCACCAGCAGCTCGACGCCGGTGAGCAGCAATCCGCCGCGTTCGGTGTGGTCGAGCAGGCGGCCGGGCGTTGCGATCAGGACATCGACGCCGCGCATCAGCTTGGAGTCCTGGTCGCCGAACGAGACACCGCCGATCAGCAGCGCCACGTTCAATTTCTGACCGGCGCCGTATTTGTCGAACTGCTCCTTCACCTGCGCGGCAAGCTCGCGGGTCGGCTCGAGGATCAGGGTGCGGGGCATCCGTGCCCGGGCGCGGCCCTTCTCGAGCAGAGTGAGCATCGGGAGAACGAAGGCAGCGGTCTTGCCGGTGCCGGTCTGGGCAATGCCGAGGACGTCGCGCCGGGCGAGGACGTGCGGGATTGCCTGTTCCTGGATGGGAGTGGGGGTGGTGTAACCGGTGGCCGCAACTGCGGCGAGGACCTTATCGGACAGGCCGAGATTGGAAAAAGACATTGAGCCTCTGGTCGAAACCGCCGTTCGGCATCGCAGGTAAAAGGCTGTCGCGTTCGGCCCCGAAACGGCTCGCTTTTCTATAAAGCTCGGGGGCTCTGACTAACGCTGACGGACGGCAAACCTGACGAATCGCGTTTCGATCCGAGGGCCGCGTTGCCTCGCAACATAGGGGCGAAACCGGTAAAGTCAATCTTGGAACCGGCCGGATAGCCCAAAAAGCTTAACGTTTTGACTGAAATAAGCGTCTTTTTCGTCATTTGGCGGTCAAATGAATCACGACCCGGCCCCGGACGGCGAGGCCGCCACGGGGGCTTCCACGCTGTTTTTCATCCTGAATTCGCCGGGCGTCAGGCCTTCGGATGCGCCGAAGATCCGGTAGAAGGTGGCAAGGCTGCCGAACCCGCAGGCGAGGGCGATGTCGGCGATCGGCCGCGGCGGCTTTTCGCAAAGCAGCCTTCGGCTCTCGCGCAGGCGCTGGGCTGTGACGGTCTGCGAAAAGCTCGTCCCGGTCGCTTCGAACAAAACGTGCAGGTAGCGCACCGAGACGCCGAGCATCTCGGCGACCATGCTTGGCGACAGCGCCGGCTTTGCCAGGTGACGAGTGATCAGGCGGCGCGCGAGGCTGAGCCGGCCGACGCGCAGCGCCTGCTGCGCGCGGCGGCTGCCCGGCCTGATCGCGCCGCGCTCGATCAGCGCAAGGTCCGCCACGATCTTGACCAGCGCAGGAATGCTCGCGGTATCACCGGCCTCCGTCGCTTCCTTGAAGTCGGCGAGGCAGGCTTCGAGCAGCGGCGCCCAGCCGCGATTGCTGGTCGCCGGTGATCCCTGACGGGCAGGCTCAGATGCCTGGATTTGATCCGCCCGCAGGTCCGCGGCATGGAGAGGAAAGCGCGTGGCGCCTGTAGCTAGCGTTTCCTGGCTGTGATCCCCGCGCTTACCGCGCATCGTGACTGATCCCTCGCTCTGCATGAGAGCGCGCGTCGCCGGTAAGGAAATTTGCTGTGCCGAACCCGGACGAAGCGCCGCAGTGGTTCTGGCGAAATGGTCGGAAAATATCTTCTCAATGCGCGCAGGCTGATCACTTCGGTTCACCGAAGGTCGGATCGCGCGGCGGTGTGAAATTCAAGGAGGTGAAGGGGGCGGCCGAGCCACGGCAAATTGCGAGCGCGGTGTCCCGGCCAGTCCGGACGGGCGCTCAGGCCGTTTGCGCGCGGTAGTCGCCCGGCGTCATGGACTCGGATGCATTGAAGAGGCGGTAGAACGTCGCAAGGCTCTCGAAGCCGCAGGCAAAGGCGACCTCGGCGATCGTTTGCCTCGGCTGCTCGCGGAGCAGGCGGCGGCTTTGTTCGAGCCGGAGCGTGGTGACGGTCTCCGAGAAGCTCATCTCGGTCTCCTCGAACAAGATGTGCAGGTGACGGACCGAGATGCCGAGCAAGCCGGCAATCAGGGTTGGCGACAGCGCCGCACGCGCCAGATGGCGCCGGATCAGGCGGCGGGCCAGCGACAAATGGGCGGTTCGCAAGGCCTGCTGCGCGAGGCGGCTCTTCGGCCGCATCATACCGCGCTCGATCAGCGCGATATGGGCCAGCGCCTGCACCATTGGAGCCGTGCCTGCCGCCCCGGCATCGTTGCTTTCGATGAGGTCGCGGAAGCATGATTCCAGCAGGGTCCGCAGCGCGGTCTCATCCTGCATGGGCCTGGGGACGAGTTCGCCGAGCTCGGCGCCCGGCGGGACGATGTTCGTCACCGGGACCTTGATGATGCGCAGGTGGAAGCCGTCGTCGTGCAGGGGGACCGTGCGATAGGGCAGGTCCGAATAGCTGGTCGCGAACATGCCGTCGCGAACGGCGAATTCATCGAGCCGCGCGCCGCCGAACCAGCCGCCGCCGCCAAGCTGCTGGTAGATGCACAGGCTGTCGCTGGCCGCGTCGGCGATGTCGCCCGTGCGCCGCTCGACGCGGTACGGCGAGGCGCGCAGCTCGACCAGCCCGGCATCGCCGAGCTTGCGCAGCGAGAATTCGCCGAAGAAGTCGCGGCGCCGGTCGGCTTCCAGCTCGGCGGTGACGCCGAACAGCCCCTTGGCGCGGACCTCGCGCCAATAGTCGAAGCGATCCTTGGGATCGACTTGATCAGTAGACCATGTGTGCACGGAAAAGCCGTTGCGACGTGCGGAGAGCTCGAGCCGGATGGAGCCACAAATCTATCACGCGGGCCGTAAAAAGAAACTTGACCTAAGACGGATCGGCCCCCTCATTTCGGCCTGGCGTGGCCGGCCGGAACGGCCGCCCGCGGTCGGCCTTGAACCGGCCAAACGGCTGCTCCGACTATTAGGCGGCGGTCGTACGGGCGGCGTACTTGTCGTGCAGGCGGGAAAACGGGATGAAGAGTTGGCTTTCGAGAGTTTCGGCGATGCTTTGGGCAGTTGCATTTGTCGCATCGGCCGCGCCCGCCCAGGCCGAAAAGCGCGTCGCGCTGGTGATCGGCAACAATGACTACAGGAACGTGCCCAGGCTGCAGAAGGCGGTCAACGACGCCCGCACCATGGGCGACACGCTGAAGCAGCTCGGCTTCAGCGTCATGGTGGCCGAGAACCTCAACCGGCAGGCGTTCTCCGAGACGCTGCTCGCGTTCGACCGCGCCGTGGAACCTGGCGATACCGCGTTCTTCTTCTATGCCGGCCACGGCTTCGAGATCGCCGGCCAGAATTTCCTGCTGCCGACCGACGTCCCGGCCGCCACCGAAGGGCAGGAGGAATTGGTGCGCGACGCCTCGGTTCTCGCCGACCGCATCGTCGAGCGCTTGCAGAACAAGAAGGCGCGGACCTCGATCCTGGTGTTCGACGCCTGCCGCAACAATCCGTTCGAGCGCGCCGGCACGCGCGCGGTCGCCGGCGGCGGTGGCCTCGCGCCAATGACGCAGCTGCCGGAGGGCGTGTTCTCGGTGTTTTCGGCGGGGCCGCGCCAGACCGCGCTCGACCGTCTTTCGAACGACGACGCCAATCCCAATTCGGTGTTCACGCGGACCTTCGCCAAGGAGCTGCTGCAGCCCGGCGAGAATCTCGTGCAGGTCGCGCAGCGCACGCGGCGCCTGGTCAGCGAGATGGCCGAGACCGTGAAGCACAAGCAGATCCCGGTCTATTTCGACCAGATGGTCGACGACGTCTTCCTGAACGGGATCGCCAAGGGGCAGGCCGAGGCGGCCAGGCCGTCCGCGCCGCCGCAGCAGGTGGCCGCGCTGCCGCCGGTCGCGGTGCCGAAGCTGCCGAAGGAAGATTCGATCAACGCGCCGATCGCGAGCTTCTCGCGGCATAATGGCGGCTGGACCGTGGTGTTCTCGATCGCCGATCCGACGCTCGGGATTTCCTGGCGGATCGGCGACAGCGGCGATTTCCGCGAAACCGGTTTCATCGACACGCTCGATCCGCGCACGCGCAAGCGGATGCCCAATCCGTCGGTCGAGCTGCCGGCCGATGCGCCGGCCGCGACGATCGAGATTCGCTATGTCGATACGCAAGGCATGATGCAGGGGCCGTTCCCGATCAAGTTCGATCCCGACGCCGCGCTGATCCGCGACCAGCGCAAGATTCTCGACATGACCGCGACCAGCTGGCTGTCATTCCGCGAGTTCAACGGGCTGCTGGTCTACTATACGCACCTGATGTCGTATCGCTGCGCGATCCGCGAGGTGCGCATCGGCATCGACACCGCGGTGCCGGACAAGGTCCTGAAGATGCCACCCTGCAATTCGCGCGATCCCAGCGCGATCCCGTCCGACGCGCAGCCCTATCTGAAGCTTGCGCCGCAGACCAAGGCGGTCTCGGTCGAGCTGACCTATCGCGACGGCAGCGTGTCGGAAATCAAGACCTTCAGGCGTTAGCCTTGCATCCTTGCCGCCGGATCCGCGTTACAATCGGGTCCTGAAGGGCGAGGCAGCGGTGAGGACGGCATCATGGATGCAGGCAATCCGGCAGGGCCGAACACGCGTCAGATCAGGGTCCGCTGCTGCGTGGTCGGCGGCGGGCCGGCCGGAATGATGCTTGGCTATCTGCTCGGACGCGCCGGGGTCGATGTCGTGGTGCTGGAGAAGCACGCCGACTTCTTCCGCGATTTCCGCGGCGACACCGTGCATCCGTCGACCCTGCAGGTGATGGACGAACTCGGCCTGATCGACGGCTTCCTGAAGCTGCCGCATCAGGACATTCAGACGCTCGACGGCATGTTCGGCGGCACCTCGGTGCGGATCGCCGACCTCCGTCGCCTCAGCGTCAAATATCCCTTCATCGCGATGATGCCGCAGTGGGACTTCCTCAATTTCCTGCGCGAGAGCGGCAGGCGCTTCCCTTCGCTGAAGGTGCTGATGAAGGCCGAGGCGACCGATCTGATCCGGCGCGGCGACGCTGTCGCGGGCGTGCTTGCAAGCACGCCCGATGGCCCGGTTGAGATCGAAGCGGATCTCACCATCGGCTGCGACGGACGTCATTCGATCGTGCGCGAGCGCGCCGGCCTCGACGTCGAGGAGATCGGCGCGCCGATGGACGTCTTGTGGTTTCGCGTCGGGCGGCGTCCGGATGAGACCGAGAATCTGTTCGCCCGCGTCGAGCACGGCAAGATGATGGTGACGTTCGATCGCGGCGACTACTGGCAATGCGCCTATGTGATCGCCAAGGGCCAATACGAGGCCGTGAAGGCGAGGGGATTGCCGGCGCTGCTCGACGACGTGCTGCGGCTGGCGCCGATCCTCAAGGCCGGCATTGCCGACGTGAAGAGCTTTGACGACGTCAAGCTGCTCACGGTCGCGATCAATCGCCTGACGCGCTGGACCCGTCCCGGCCTGCTCTGCATCGGCGACGCCGCGCATGCGATGTCGCCGATCGGCGGCGTCGGCGTCAACCTCGCGGTGCAGGATGCGGTCGCGACCGCCAACATCCTGGCGGCGAAGCTCGTTCGCGGCGTGCCGTCGGAAGACGAACTCGATGCGGTGCGGCGTCGCCGCGAATTCCCGGTGCGCGTGACGCAGCGCATGCAGGTGATTGCGCAGAACAACATCATCAGCGCGGCGCTGAAGGCCGGCGATCAGCCGGTGCCGCTGGCGCTGCGGTTGATCACGGCAATGCCCTGGCTGCAGGGCCTCACCGCACGTCTGGTCGCCATCGGGGTGCGGCCGGAGCACGTGCATTCGCCGGCCGCAGGCTGAAACGCGCGTCGCGCGATGGGAAGAGAGCTCGTGTTTTCAGGCCATCACCGAATAGCCGCCGTCGACGGGGATCGCGGTGCCGGTGACGAAGTCCGATGCCGGCGACGCCAGGAACACGGCGATGCCGGCGAAGTCGTCGATCGCGCCCCAGCGTGCCGCCGGTGTGCGCGCAAGCACACGCTCGTGCAGCCCAGCCACCTGCTGGCGCGCGCCCTTGGTCAGGTCGGTATCGATCCAGCCGGGCAGGATGGCGTTGACCTGGATGTTGTCGGGAGCCCAGGCATTGGCGCAGGCGCGGGTGTACTGCACGATGCCGCCCTTGCTCGCGGCATAGGCCGCGGCGAAGCTCGCACCGAAGATCGACATCATCGAGCCGATATTGATGATCTTGCCGTGGCCCGACGCCTTGAGCGCCGGATAGGCCGCCTTCGAGCACATGAACGCGCTGGTGAGGTTGGTGTCGATCACCTTGCTCCATTCCTCCAGCTCGAGTTCGTGTGGAGGCTTGCGGATGCTCATGCCGGCGTTGTTGACGAGAATGTCGATCCGGCCGAGCTCGCGAACGACCCGTTCGACCATGGCCGCGACGGCGGCCTTGTCGGTCACGTCGGTTGCCACCGCGATCGCCTTGGCGCCGCGCTTGCCGAGATCCTCGACGGCGGCCTTCGACTTCGCCTCGTTGCGGCCGACCACGGCAACCGCAGCGCCGGCGTCCGCCAGGCCGCGCGCCATGCCAAGCCCGATGCCGCCATTGCCGCCGGTGACGATGGCGACCCGGCCCGAGAGATCAAACTGTCCGTTTTTCATTGTTGTTGTCCGCTGAGGTTTGAACCGGGCGCGAGAGTGCCCGATCGTCACGGCACTGACCAGACCAGCCACAGCCGGTCCGCCCTGCGCCGGCGGGCCTGCGCGTGGCGCGATCCCGGGACGTTCGGGCAACAAAAAAGCCCCGGACGATGCCGGGGCTTTTGGTCTGCTATCTCAGCAGCGATCAGTACGCACAGCTCAGTACTTGGCAACAACCGGGCCGGTCCAGTTGAAGCGGTAGACCAGCGAGGTGCTGATGGTTTGGACGAACGGCTTGAAGGTGATGTCGCGGCCGTTCGAGATGTTGGTGCCGTCGGCCAGCTCGGAGATGTTCTTGTTGTCGTAGTAAGCGGCGCGATATTCGGTCTTCATGAACCAGCCCGGCGCGGTGATGCCGAAGATGTTCAGGTTGTTCTCGACGCCGCCGCCGACGAACCAGCCGCTGCGATCGAAGCCGTTGGTGTGCAGGCCCGAGGGAAGAGCGGACGCGGTGTTGAACAGCGTGGTGCCCTTCCAGTGCGAGCTGGAGTAACCGGCGTTGACGTAGGACAGAACGTTCGGGGCGATCAGATAGCCGAGGCGCGCACCAGCGGCCCAGCTGTAGTCGTTCTTGATGTTGCCGGCGACGAACGGACCCTGATCCTGGATCGTGCCCTTCAGGCTGCCGAACTGACCGTCGGCGAACACGCCGATGACCCAGCTGTTTGCGGTCTGCCAGTCGTAACCGGCACCGACGGTGCCGAACCAGCCGTCACCGCCCTGGCGCTGATTGAAGCCGAGGATCGGCGCGCCCGTGGCGGTCGACTGAACGCCGGTGTCAGCGTCCCAGACGCCGCCACCGCCACCGCCGAAGATGTAGAAGCCGGTCCAGCTCGGAGCGACCGGGAGCGGGGCAGGAGCCTTGGTGTAGGGGCGGGCGGCCAGGTCGGCAGCCGACGCCGAGGCCGTCATCGCAGCAACCGCGGTCAGAGCGAGCAAAATCTTCTTCATATCCAAATCCTCGACTTAGCGTTCGATCAGGTCGCTCAGGGGAGTGCGCTGGCACCGATTCCCGAAACTCATGGTCGGACTATACGTGGTTCCACCGGAAATGCTGTTGCTGGTGGGACACAACCGGCCGAAAACGAAGCCGCTGGGGCTCTTCGAACGGGCAAATGGCAATGGCCGCCCCCAATCTGGAGGCGGCCGGAAACTCATTTCAGATCAAACGGTTGGGCCTAGACGTCGAGCAGGTCGTCGCTGGCGAATTCGGCCTTGTCGGAGATGAAGGCAAAGCGGGCTTCGGCCTTGGTTCCCATCAGCCGTTCGACCGAGTCGGCGGTGCCCTCGCGATCATCGGCCAGCAGCACCACGCGCAGCAGCGTGCGCTTGGCCGGATCCATCGTGGTCTCCTTCAGCTGCGCCGGCATCATCTCGCCGAGGCCCTTGAAGCGGTTCACCTCGACCTTGGCATTGGCATTGAATTCGCTCTTCAGCAGCTCATCCTTGTGCGCGTCGTCGCGGGCGTAGATCGACTTGGTGCCGTGCTTCAGCTTGTAGAGCGGCGGAACCGCCAGATAGAGATGCCCTTCGTCGATCAGCCGCGGCATCTGCCGGTAGAAGAAGGTGATCAGGAGCGATGCGATATGTGCGCCGTCGACGTCGGCGTCGGTCATGATGATGATGCGCTGGTAGCGCAGATCCTCTTCGCGGTAATGCGCGAGCGTGCCGCAGCCGATCGCCTGCACGAGGTCGGAGAGCTGCGCGTTGGCGGTCAGCTTGTCCTTGCCGGCAGAGGCGACGTTGAGGATCTTGCCGCGCAGCGGCAGCACGGCCTGTGTCTTGCGGTCGCGCGCCTGCTTGGCGCTGCCGCCGGCCGAGTCACCTTCGACGATGAACAGCTCAGAACCTTCGGTGCCGGCATCGGAGCAATCGGCGAGCTTGCCGGGCAGACGCAGTTTCTTGCCGGCGGTCTTGCGCGCGGTCTCCTTTTCCTGGCGGCGGCGCAGCCGCTCCTCGGCGCGATCGATCACGAAATCGAGCAGCCGGTTGGCCTGGTTGGGATTGCCTGACAGCCAGTGGTCGAACGGGTCCTTCATCGCCTGTTCGACGATGCGCTGCGCTTCGGCAGTGGCGAGGCGGTCTTTCGTTTGGCCCTGGAATTCAGGCTCGCGCACGAACACCGAGAGCATGACGGCCGCGCCCACCATCACGTCTTCCGAGGTGATGGAGGCCGCACGCTTGCCCTGGCCCGCGCGTTCGGCGTGGTCCTTGAGGCCGCGCAGCAAAGCGCTGCGCAGGCCGGATTCATGCGTACCGCCGTCGGGTGTCGGCACCGTGTTGGTGTAGGACGACAGGAAGCCGTCGGCATCGGCCGTCCAGGCCACCGCCCATTCGCAGGCGCCATGCGCGCCGCTGCGGCCGGATTTGCCGGAGAAGATATCCTGATGCACCAGGGTGTCGGCGTGGATCGCCGCGGCCAGATAATCCTTCAGCCCGCCGGGGAAGTGGAATTTGGCTTCCGCCGGGACGTCTTCGACGCCCTTCAACAGTTCCTGGTCGCAGTGCCAGCGAATCTCGACGCCGCCGAACAGATAGGCCTTCGAGCGCGTCATCTTGAACAGACGCTGCGGTTTGAAAGCCGCCTTGGCGCCGAAAATGTCGGTGTCCGGCTTGAAGCGAATGCGCGTGCCGCGGCGGTTGTTGACCTTGCCGAGGTCTTCGAGCTTGCCCTTGGGATGGCCGCGCTCGAAGGTCATGCGGTGCAATTGCCCGCTGCGCGCAACCTCGACCTCGAGTCGCGAGGAGAGGGCGTTGACCACGGAGACACCGACACCGTGCAGGCCGCCCGAGGTCTCATAGACCTTGGAGTCGAACTTGCCGCCCGAGTGCAGCGTGCACATGATGACTTCGAGCGCCGACTTCTTCGGGAATTTCGGATGCGGGTCGACCGGAATACCGCGGCCATTGTCGGTCACGGTCAGGAAGCCGTCGGCGGTCAGCTCCACGTCGATGAAGGTGGCGTGGCCCGCCAAGGCCTCATCCATGCAGTTGTCGATCACCTCGGCGAACAGGTGGTGCAGGGCCTTCTCGTCGGTGCCGCCGATATACATGCCGGGACGCCGGCGGACCGGTTCCAGCCCCTCCAGCACCTCAATGTCAGCCGCCGTATAGCCGGCTTCCGCGCCTCCAGCGGATCGCGAGGCAGCCTTCGCCGGGGCGCGTCCCTTCGGCTCCGGGGCTTCGAACAGATCGTCGGCAGATTTGCTTTTGGCGTTCGATTTCAATGATTTGGCCATGGTTCTTCAAGTGGCGCGCCGGTCACGGCGCGGCGAATCGGTTGCTTTGACTATGCCACGGATGGGCTGCCAATGGGGACGGCCGCGCCCTGGAGCCCGGCCATCCCCATAGATAGGAGACCGCGATTACGCCTTCGAGGTACGGAACACAACGACCGTGAACAGGGCCATGGCGGCGACCACCAGCAGCGACCCGACAATCGGCGCCACCTCGAACGACGGTCCCTTCATCAGCACGGCGGCAACGCCGGCCGGGAACAGGACGCCGCCGACGATATGCAGCCAGCCCTGGATCTTGGCGAGTGGCATGCTGCCCGCTTCCGGCACCAGCCGGTAGTAGAGGCCGAACAGGAACAGCAGCACGCCGCCGACCAGATTGAGATGCGCATGCGCCGGTCCCAACGTGAAGTCGTGCTGGATACCCATGGCGATGCCCGCGAGCATTCCGAACAGCAGGACGAGAACGCTCACGCACATCATCAGCGATCCGATCATCCGGTATTTCCTTTTTCTTGTGAGGGAGATGCCTGCCAGCCCGGACCTCAGGGGCCTTACGGGAAATCACGCTCGATCCCCGCCTTTGTGACTTGATGTCACGCAATCGGCTGGCTTACCTGTTCTTAGGCTGCGTGCCGCTAGAAAGGTTCATTCGAGGTTCAACGGAGCGGGAAGGCACACGACGAGATGGAAGACCTTGCGCGGGCCCTGGCCGAATTCGTGCGCCATCACCAGGCCTGGGCCGCTCCGATCGTCATGCTGCTGGCGTTCGCTGAATCGCTCGCCTTCATTTCATTGCTGGTTCCGGCCTGGGGCGCGCTGGTCGCGATCGGCGCCCTGATCGGCGTCAGCGGGATCAGCTTCTGGCCGATCTGGATCGCGGGCGGCGTCGGCGCCGCACTCGGCGACTGGGTCTCCTACTGGTTCGGCTATCGCTACAAGGAGCAGGTCGCGCAGATGTGGCCGCTGTCGCGCTACCCGGAGATCCTGCCGCGCGGCGAGGCCTTCGTGAAGAGCTGGGGCGTGCCCAGCATCTTCATCGGCCGCTTCTTCGGACCACTGCGTGCCTCGGTGCCGCTTGCGGCCGGCATTTTCGAGATGTCGTACTGGCAATTCCAGATCGCCAATTTCGTCTCCGCGCTGGTCTGGTCGGCGGCACTGCTGTTGTTCGGCGACGTCATTGCGCATGCCATCGAGTGGGTGTGGCGGGTGGTGTAGCGCCGACAGTCGGCGACATCGGACGGGTGCCCACACGCTAAAAGAGAAGCCTAAAACTTTTTCTATCCCGGCGAGGCGACGGTAATCTCGCGGTGCTAGCTCAACAGCCGACGTTTCGGTCGTCGTCGGGCTTGCATCACCATGATTGCGCGCATCTGTCTCCTTTTCGCTTTATTGCTACTGACGCCGTTGAGCTTCGCTGCAGCCGATAAATCGGCTTCAACGACTGCGGACCCGCACCGGGTCTGGATCGATCCGGGCTGGCGGCGGACGATCAGCCGCTATGCGATTACTTTCGACGAGCAGGGCCTGAGCACGACTATCTTCGATTTCGAAGCCCAAGCGCTCGATGAGAAGGGGGCCGAGGCGCTCGCTCGACGAATCTTCCGCTACAACAGCTATTTCTACGACTTGTCATCCGGCGAGCTCGCTACGTTGAAAGCCGATGGCCGGGTCATTGCGGTCGACGAACGCGCAATCCGAGACCAGCCTGCCTCGACGGACGGCTCTTCTCCCTATTTTGACGAGCAGCGGCAGCGGTTGGTTGCTTATCCGGACGTCGCTCCCGGCGACAAGGTCAAGGGGCGGTTGATCTACAAGGCGAAGAGAGCCGTGTTTCCCGGCGAATTTGCGGGCTACTGGAGTCAAATGGCGGATCAACCCCGCGAGGTGATGGAGCTCACGCTCGATGCGCCCGCGTCGAAGCCGTTGCATGTCGGGTTGCGCAATGTCGAACATGAAGAGGAGAGGCGAGGCGACCGGATCGTCCATCATGTTCTCTTCAGGCAAGAAACGCCGAGGCCGCGCGAGATGGACGCGGGGACATTCGACGATGCCCGGCGGTTCGAGGTCAGCACCTTCGCGGACTATGCAACTTTTGCGGCGGTGTTGAACGCCCGTAACGCGCCGATGGCGCAGCCTGACGAGAATTTGGAAAAGCTCTCTGCCGAGATCGTCGGCGACGCCTCGGACGCCCGAAGCAAAGTTGAACGAATTCACAACTGGGTCGCGCGGAATATCCGGTACGTTGGGATCGGGCTCGAGGATGGTGGTTTGACGTCACAACCCGCATCCGCAGTCCTCGCGGCGCGCTACGGTGACTGCAAGGCGCATGCGACGATCCTCAAGGCGTTGCTCGCGGTTCAGGGGATCGAAGCCAACCTTGTCGTGGTGAATGCCAGCCTGCAGTACACGCTGACGCAGGTCGCGACGCAGAATTTCGACCACGCGATTGTCTATGTTCCGGCAATCGACCGCTATCTCGACCCGACCTCGTCGCTGGTGGCGTTCGATTCCCTGCCGCCGAACCTCGGCGGCAAACCCGCGCTCAACATCGACAAGGGGACGATCGGCCGTATCCCGGTGACGGCACCGCAGCGCTTCGTGTTGGCTGCGGATACGGAATACACGCTGCACAGCGATGGTACACGTCAGGCGCGCTCGGTGTTGTCCGGCAATGGACTGGGAGCAAGTGTTGGACGATCCGTCGCACTCGGCCTTGACGCGGGGGACCGTCAGAACGGCGCCAGGAAGCTGATCGAGCAGGCGGGGCTGAGCGGTACGGGCGACTACAGCTTCCCGAATCCGCGCGACCTGTCCGACAGCTATGCGATAACCGCGAACTTCCAGATCACCAAGCCCGTCGGCCTCAATCATCTCGAGCGGATCAGGATGCTGCCCCTGACTGACCCGCGCCCCTCGCTGCTGCTGCTCGCCACCAGCGGGCCAACCGACCGGGCCTTTCCGTGCCGCTCGCTGGAATATCGGGAGACCAGTTCGCTCACCGTACCCGAGGGAACCAACTTCTACGAAAAGCCGGCGCCGGTCATCTATAGCAAGAGTTTCAGCGGCAGCACGGCATACGGCGCCGCGACGGGGCGCATCGAGGTCAACGCGACCGCTACGCTAAACGGCCGCACGATTCGCTCCAGCGCGTTGGTGCGGTTCACCGTCGACGCTGCGGTCTGTCCGGCGGAATTTGCAGCGGCGATCAAGGCTGGCTTGGACAAGTTCGCGGAGTTCAAATACGGACCGATCGGATTGACGCCGAAACCGGTGCCGCTCGTTACGGAAATCAGCGCCGAGTTTACCGATGGCGTGAACGCGTATCAGGCGCAAAACTACGTGCGCGCGATGGCTCTGCTCCGACCGTATGCCGAGCATGGCAACGCCAAAGCTCAATCCTATGTGGGGTACATGTACGAAAGCGGCTACAGCGTCGAGCGCAACTACGCCGAAGCGATCCGTTGGTTTCTGATGGCCGCCGAGCAGGGCGATTCCTACAGCCAGGGGAAGCTAGGCTACGCATATGAGTACGGGCTTGGCACCGCGCGTGACGAGAAGGTCGCAGCCCAATGGTACGCCAAGGCAGCCGAGCAGGGCGATGTCTTCGGTCAGACCCACCTCGCGCGCCTCTATCGGGATGGCGCCGGTCTCGCCCAGGACTATCAGCAAGCTGCGACCTGGTTTTCGAAGGCTGCCGATCAGGGCTCGGCTTGGGCGCAGGGGAATCTCGCATTGCTTTACATCAAGGGCCGCGGCTTGCCGCTCGACCTATCCCGGGGCATCGCGCTGCTTCGGGTTGCCGCCGATCAGAACGACAGTGAGGCCCAGTACAATCTGGGATATGCCTATGAGAGCGGCACGGGTGTTCCGAAGGACATCCAGGAAGCCGCCAAGTGGTACAGCAGGGCGTCCGATCGCGGTAATGCGCTCGCCCGCACGCGCCTCGCGGGATTGCTGGGAGGCGGAGGAATTTTGGGCCACCTGCGCCAACTCTTCGGTGGTCTTTGAGCTCCTGATCTGCCCGACGACGGTGCGCCAGCGCATCCGACCCATCGCCGCGAGAGCCGTTGCCGGCCGTCGGCCTCGGAATAAGGCCGCGGCGCAGGGGTTAGCCCGGACGATGGCCAAGTCGCGCAACCGTCATCGCGCGGGCATCGAAAGGCTGATACATCCTCGCCTACCAACTGCGAATTTATTGGGCGCCGTTTCACTGGGAGGACAACACATGGAATTGACACGACGTCATGCTCTTGCCGGCGCTGCCGGCATCGCCGCCGCACCGTTGCTATCAACCGTTCCTGCGGCCGCTGTGGCGCCGCTCGCCGACAAGCAGGCGCCGAGCTTCTATCGCTACAAGGTCGGCGACATCCTCGTCACCGTGGTGTCCGACGGCAAGAACGTCTTCAAGCTGGAAGATTCATTCATCCCGAACGCGAAACGCGACGACGTGAATGCGGCGCTGGAGAAGGCGTTCATGCCGCGCGACATGATGACGATCTGGTTCGCGCCGCTGGTGCTCAACACCGGCGGCAAGCTGGTGGTGATCGACACCGGCAATGGCGCGCTGGCGAAGGCCAGCACGAAGGGCGCCAATGGCCTGTTCGCCGACAATTTCGTCGCCGCCGGCTTCGATCCCAAGAATGTCGACATGGTCGTGATCTCGCACTTCCACGGCGACCACGTGAACGGCCTCTTGACCGCCGAAGGCACGCCGGCATTCCCGAACGCCGAGGTGCTGGTGCCGGCGACCGAGTGGAAGTTCTGGATGGACGACGGCGAGATGAGCCGGGCGCCGGCCGGCCGCATGCAGGGCCTGTTCAAGAACAACCGCAATATCTTCGAGGCCGGCCTGAAGAAGAAGGTCACGCCCTACGAGTGGGGCAAGGAGATCGCGCCGGGCCTGACCTCGGTTGAGACCGTCGGCCACACGCCGGGTCATACCTCGTACGTGCTGGCCTCCGGCTCGGACAAGGTCTTCATCCAGTCCGACGTCACCAACAATCCGAACCTGTTCGCGACCAACCCCGGCTGGCATGCGTTCTTCGACCAGGACGGCGACGTGGCGGAGAAGACCCGCCGCCGCATCTACGACATGGTGGTTGCCGAGCGGCTCCAGGTGCAGGGCTTCCACTATCCGTTCCCGGGCCTCGGCCATGTGGTGAAGGACGGCAGCGGCTATCGCGTCGTGCCGGCACCGTGGAATCCGGCGATCTAGGTTCGTCATTCCGGGGCGATGCGTAGCATCGAACCCGGAATCTCGCGCCGCAATCTCTGGATTCCCCGATGCGCAATTGCGCATCTGAGGTTCGCGCCCAGGGCGCGCGCCCCGGAATGACAAGCAACATCTTGACGTCAAGCGGGCGCGGCCTTATAGCCGCGCCCATGATCAACGCCGCGACCATCATCATTGCCCGCCGCCGCCGCATTATCGCGGTATGGGCGGTCGCTCGCGTTTAAAGACCATCGCCTCTGCCGCCGGACCTGATCCCGCGGCGCTCTCCTCAAAAAGACACGCGGTTCGATCTGGCGGCTCCTTCGTCATGCAGGAGCATCAGTCATGTATACGCCACCGCCTTTCAAGCCTGACCGCGCCGCGAGCCTTGCCTTCGCGGAAGCGCGCGGTTTCGGCATGGCCTGCGCGTGGGACGGCAGCAAGCCGATCGCCTCCGCGCTGCCGTTCTACTTGACTTACGCCGCCGACGGCACGCCGCGGGCGCTGTTTCATGTTGCCCGTCACAATCGGCTGATAAAGCTGGCGGGTGGCACGTCCTGGCTGCTGGCCGTTACCGGCGCCGACGCCTATGTTTCGCCGGACTGGTACGTGTCACCCGATCAGGTGCCGACCTGGCTCTATCAGGCGGTGCATCTGACCGGGCCGGTGCGGACGTTGTCGGATGACGAGCTTGCCGTTCAGATCGACGCACTGAGCGCCAAGTTCGAGGACCGGCTGCTGCCGAAAAAGCCGTGGGTGTCGGGCAAGATGACCGCCGCGAGGCTGGAAACCATGAAGAAGGCCATCGTGGGCCTCGAGATGATGGTGGAAGAGGTGGAGGGCAGCTTCAAGCTGAACCAGCACAAGTCTGAAACCGATTTCGCAGCGGTCGGCAACACGCTCGCTTTGCAGGCCGAAGCCGGTGCCCGGGACGTCGCGGCCTTGATGCGCGAGGTGCGCCCGCAGGCTTTCGCGATGATACAGACCGAGATGACTACGCTTCCGAGGAGCGAGCAATGACGAAGAAGAAAATCGGAATTTTGGGCGCGTCCGGCTACACCGGCGCCGACGCGGTGCGCCTGTTGGCGCGGCACCCGAATGCCGAAATCACCGCGCTTACCGCTAACACCCATGCCGGCAAGACGATGAGCGAGGTGTTTCCTCACCTCTTCATGCTCGACCTGCCAAAACTCGTGGAATGGGAAAAGGTCGACTGGACGCGGCTCGACGCCGTGTTCTGCGGACTGCCGCACGGGACGACGCAAGAGATCATCGCAGCGGTGCTGAAAGCCAATCCCAGAATCAAGATCCTCGATATGTCCGCGGATTTCCGGCTGCGCAACAAAGACAGCTATGCGCAATGGTACGGCCATGAGCACCGGGCGCTCGAATTGCAGGACGAGGCGGTCTATGGGCTGACCGAACTCTACCGGGAGGAGGTCACGGCCGCGCGGCTGGTAGCCTGTCCCGGCTGCTATCCGACGGCGGTGCTGCTGGCGCTTGTTCCGCTGGCGAAGGCAAAGCTGATTGACGTCGACGACATCATCATCGACGCAAAGTCGGGCGTCACCGGCGCCGGACGCGGACTGAAGCAGAACACGCTGTTCAGCGAGGCCGGCGAAGGGTTGTCGCCCTATTCGATCGGAAGCCATCGACACTCGGCGGAGATTGAGCAGGAGATTGGCGCGGCCGCTGGCTCGGCTGTGACGGTGAACTTCACCCCGCATCTCATTCCGATGGCGCGGGGTGAGTTCTGCACATCCTATGTCAAGCTCAACGGGGCTACGCCGGACGATTTGCGCGCCGAGCTGGAAAGGGCCTACGTCAACGAGCCGTTCGTATATGTGACGAAGAAGGGTGTGCTGCCACAGACGCAGAACGTGCGTGGTTCGAATTATGTTCAGGTCGGCGTCGTCGCCGACCGGATCAAGAACCGCGCCATCGTGCTCTCGACGCTCGATAATCTTGTGAAGGGTTCGGCCGGACAGGCGATCCAGAACATGAACCTGATGTTCGGCTTGCCCGAAACCACCGGACTGGAGCAGATCGCGCTGTTTCCATGAGCGGAGGTTGTTGTCGCTGGCGAGGGGCGCTCCATCTAAGGATAACTGCCCATCCCCGTTGGCGGCGCAGGCGCGGCCAGATGTGTTAAACGAAACGAACGAGCTCGAAAGGAACGTGCCATGACCCTCACCGACACCAACCAACCGAAAACCAAAAGCGGTGCGACCAAGGCCACCGTGTTCGTCGATGGTGCGTCCGGCACGACCGGCCTCGGTATCCAGGAGCGGCTGCTCTCGATCGGCGACGTCGCGGTGAAGCACATCGCCGAGGACAAGCGGAAGGACGCCGGTGCCAAGCGCGCGCTGATGGAGGAGGTGGATCTCGTGATCCTCTGCCTGCCTGACGAGGCTGCCAAGGAGACCGTGGCGCTGATCGACACGATGGGCAATGCCGCGCCGAAAGTGCTCGACGCCTCGACGGCCTATCGCGTTGCGCCCGACTGGGCCTATGGTTTCCCCGAACTCGCGCCCGACCAGGCCGACAAGATCCGTAACGCGAAGAAAGTCTCCAATCCGGGTTGCTATCCGACCGGCGCAATCGCGCTGCTGCGGCCGATCGTCGACGCCGGCCTGCTGCCGGCGGATTATCCGGTCACCGTCAACGCGGTGAGCGGCTATTCGGGCGGCGGCAAGTCGATGATCGCCAGCTTCGAGGACGGCTCGGCGCCGGCCTTCGAGCTCTACGGCCTCGGTTTCGAGCACAAGCACGTGCCGGAGATGCAGCTCTATTCGCATCTGACGCGGCGGCCGATCTTCATCCCGTCGGTCGGCAACTACCGGCAGGGCATGCTGGTCTCGGTGCCGCTGCAACTCGACGCGCTGCCGGGCAAGCCTGATGGTACCGATCTGCAGGCGGTTCTGGCGAAGTGGTACGCCGGCAGCAAATATGTCTCGGTGATGCCGCTGCAGAACGAGGCCGCCAAGGGCGGTCGGCTCGAGCCGGAGGCGCTCAACGAGACCAACCAGCTCGAGCTCTATGTCTTTGCCAGCGACAAGCACCACCAGGCGGTGCTGGTCGCGCGGCTCGACAATCTGGGCAAGGGCGCCTCGGGTGCCGCGGTCCAGAACATGCGGCTGATGCTCGGGCTGGCCGACAGCTGACGGCGACGCGGATCGTGGACGACGCCACGCTGCAATTCTATCGGCGCAATGCCGAGGCCTATGCCGGGTGGGCGAAAGCCCCGTCCACCCGGCTGATCGGCTTTCTGAAGCTGCTGTCGCCGGGCGGCGCGATTCTCGAACTCGGCTGCGGCGCGGGCAATCATGCCGCGGTCATGCTCGCCGAAGGCTTTGTGCTGCGTGCGACCGACGGGTCGCCCGAGATGGCCGAGGTCGCGGCGCGCCGCATCAAACATCCCGTCGAGGCGATGCTGTTCGATGAGCTCGAGGACCGCGAAGCCTATGACGGCGTCTGGGCCAGCGCCTGCCTGCTGCACGTGCCGCGTGACGAATTGGCCGGCATCATCGGCCGCATCCATCGGGCGCTGAAACCCGGTGGCGCTTTCTACGCGAGCTACAAGATCGGCCATGGCGATGGCCGCGACAGCATCGGCCGTTACTACAATTATCCCGCGGCGGACTGGCTCGCCGCGACCTACGCCTCGTCAGGGCCGTGGACGCAAGTCTCGTCCGACACCAGCGAGATCAAGAGCTTTGACGAGGCGCCCGCGACGATGCTGCATATCGTGGTCCGGAAGAGCGCGTAGTTGATGCCGCGCCGGCGCGGCTGTCGCCGCAACCGGCGGGAATATTTGGATCAGACGATCTTGAAGATCGCGAGCGCCAGCACCGCTTGCGCCAGGAAACCGACCGTGAAGGCCAGGGTGCGGAACACCGGCAGGCCGAGCGTGTACACGATCAGGTGGGCGACGCGGGCCCAGAAATAGACGGCGCAGGCGAGCACGGTCCATTTGGTGGAATAGTCAGCCGCGTTGAGGATCAGGACCAGCGGCGCGAAGATCACGAGGTTCTCGACCGCGTTGTCATGGGCGAACATCAGCCGGTTGGCCCATTCCGCGTGCGGCTTGTCGTTGCGCGAGGGGTTGCCCATGGCGCCGGAGAGGCCCCGAACCTGACAGCGGTTGATGATGTAGGGAATCCACAGCAGCCCGGTCAGGATCACCGTCAGCGACAGCCAGAACAGTTCGCGCGTCATCGTCTCCCCCTCACGTGAATTCGATTCCCGACCGTCGGGACCGTCTGTTTATAGCTGAGCGGGAGACTTGGCGCTACGCGAGAGACTTGGCGCTACGCGCGGACGCGGACATAGCTGCCCGGGGCGTCCTCGAGCACCTGTGTGCCGCTGGAGCCGACCATGCGCGCCGGGACCGTCTCCGGATCATGGCTTTCCAGCCAGCCGCGCCAGTCGGGCCACCACGAGCCCTTGTGCTCCTCGGCGGCCTTCAGCCAGTCGGCGAGCTTCATGTCCTTGATGTTGTCGTTGGTCCAGTACTGGTACTTCTTCGACGCGGGCGGATTGACCACGCCGGCGATATGGCCGGAGCCGGACAGCACATATCTCACCGGACCGCCGAAGAACTGCGAACCGTAGAGCACCGATTCCGCCGGCGCGATGTGATCCTCGCGGGCGGCGAGGTTGTAGACCGGCACCTTCACCTTCGACAGATCGAGCAGCGTGTTGTCCAGCACCATGGTGCCGGTCGACAGCCGGTTCTCCAGATAGCAGTTGCGCAGGTAGTAGGAGTGGTTCGACGACGGCATCCGCGTCGCATCCGAATTCCAGTGCAGCAGGTCGAACGAGGAGGGCGTCTGGCCCTTCAGATAATTGTTCACGACATACGACCAGATCAGGTCGTTCGAGCGCAGCATGTTGAAGGCCATCGCCATCTTGCTGCCCTCGAGCACGCCGGATTCCTGCATGTCGCGTTCGAGCGCCGAGATCTGGTCTTCGTCGACGAACACCAGGAGATCGCCGGCATGGGTGAAGTCGACCTGCGCGGCAAAGAAGGTTGCCGACGTCACGCGCTGGCGGCGCTTCTCGGCGAGATAGGCGAGCGTCGAGGCGAGCAGGGTGCCGCCGACGCAATAGCCGGCGGTGTGCACCTTCATCTCGCCGGTGACCTTCTCGATGACGTCCATCGCCGTCAGCGGGCCTTCGGTCATGTAGTCGGCCCAGGTCTTCTTGCCGAGCTCCTTGTCCGGATTGACCCAGGAGATCACGAACACCGTGATGCCCTGGTCGACGCACCATTTGATGTAGGATTTCTCGGGGCGCAGATCGAGGATGTAGAACTTGTTGATCCAGGGCGGCACGATCAGCAGCGGCGTGCGCAGCACGTTCTCGGTCGCCGGCGAATACTGGATCAGCTGCATCAGCTCGTTCTGGAAGATCACCTTGCCCGGCGTCGTCGCCATGTTGACGCCGACCTCGAGATTGCTCGAGTCGGACTGGCGGATCCGCAGCGTGCCGTGGCCGGCCTCGATATCCTCGGCCAGCATCTTCATGCCGCGCACCAGATTGTCGCCGTTGGTCTCGACGGTGGCGCGCAGCACCTCCGGATTGGTCAGCACGAAGTTCGACGGTGCCAGCGCGTTGGTGATCTGCTGGACGTAGAATTCGGCCTTCTTGCGCGTGTGCGGATCGATCCCGTCGGCGTCATGGACCAGCTGCTGCGCCCATTTCGAGGTCAGCAGATAGAGCTGAAGGATGAAGTCGAAGAACTGGTTCGACTTCCATTCCGGATCCTGGAAGCGCTTGTCGCGCGGGGCCGGGGCGATCGCCGGCCTGGCATCGGCCTCGCCGGCCATGCGGCGTACCGCCGAGCCCCAGAGATCGAGATAGTCCTTGCCGAGCTGCATCTGCAGCGACGAGGCGCGCTCCTTGTCGGACAGCCAGTATTCGGCGATCACGCTGAACGTCTTGATGACCTCACCGAGCTCATTCGGCGGCTTGTCGCGGACTTCTCCGGTCTGGCGCGGCTTGAGATAGGCTGCCAGCGCCTGGCCGCTGCTCTCCATGGCCCGCGCGATGTTCATGGCGAAGGCTTCGGCGTTGAATTTCGGGGTGGTCTGGGTGTCGGTACTAACGTTGCTCATCTGAGGTACAATATCGCGTCGTTTGGAGGGCGTCATCGCGCGGTGCGGTAACGCAAATCAGTCAAAATCCAGCATTTCGCTCTGTTGCGGTGCGAGAAAAAATCTTTGTTCCGTCATATTGAAGCCTCAGGCGTCGCTTTTGGTGTTCCCGCTTTAAGCGTTTCGGGCGACAATGGTTTGAAACGCTGAAGTCGAAATTAACGCAGCGGGGACGCTGCAAGGCTCGTACCAGTGCGACCCGTGTCGGCAACGTGCGACGTGCGCGCTAGCTTGTTGGGGACAATTCGGCGCATGCCGATCGATCGAATGAACAGGGGGCTCGCGGCCGCAGTGCTGCTCGCGTCGTTGGTGGCGCTGAGCGGGTGCTCGAGCACGATCGCCGATATGACAATGCCGGCCGATGCGCCGGCGCGCGAGAAGGACGCCGGCGGCTACCTGCCGGTCCATGATCTTCCGCCCGACCGCGCCGATCCGACGATCAAGCCGGCGGACCAGGCCAAGATCGAGCAGGAGCTGATTGCCGCGCGCGCGCGGCAGGCCTCGACGGCCGCCCAAAGCGGCAAGTAGCGCCCGACAAACGGCCGATCAGCGCTGGCGCCGCCCGGTGTCCGTGCTAAAAGAAACCCAGTTCAACCGCAGATCCGGCCGCAGCCCCCAGATCGTGCGCCTGAATTCGCTCTAAGTCATTGATTCAGTGCGATTTCTGTCAGAGGCCGAGCCGGCTTCCGCAAACTGGACCAAGGGGGTCGATTCTGGCATCGCGGTTGTCGGAGCAAGGGTCCCATGGAAGATTTTTACCGCATTCGCCGTCTGCCGCCTTACGTCTTTGAGAAGGTCAACCAGGCCAAGGCGGCCGCGCGCAACGCCGGGGCCGACATCATCGACATGGGCATGGGGAACCCGGACCTGCCGACCCCGCCGCATGTGATCGAGAAGCTCAAGGAGACGCTGGGCAAGCCGCGGACCGACCGCTACTCGGCCTCGCGCGGCATCAACGGCCTGCGTAAGGCCCAGGCCGCCTATTATGCGCGCCGCTTCGGCGTCAAGCTCAACCCCGACACCCAGGTGGTTGCGACGCTCGGCTCGAAGGAGGGCTTTGCCAACGTCGCACAGGCGATCACGGCGCCCGGCGACGTCGTGCTGTGCCCCAATCCGAGCTACCCGATCCATGCGTTCGGCTTCCTGATGGCGGGCGGCGTGATCCGTTCGGTGCCCTCGGAGCCGACGCCGCAGTTCTTCGAGGCGGTCGAGCGGGCGATCATCCATTCGATCCCGAAGCCGATCGCGCTGATCGTCTGCTATCCGTCGAACCCGACCGCCTATGTCGCGGACCTCGACTTCTACAAGGACCTCGTCGCGTTCGCGAAGAAGCACGACATCTTCATCCTGTCCGATCTCGCCTACGCCGAGGTGTATTTCGACGAGAACAATCCGCCACCATCGGTGCTGCAGGTGCCCGGTGCGATCGACGTCACCGTCGAGTTCACCTCGATGTCGAAGACGTTCTCGATGGCCGGCTGGCGCATGGGCTTTGCGGTCGGCAATGAGCGGATCATCGCGGCGCTGGCGCGGGTCAAGTCCTATCTCGATTACGGTGCCTTCACGCCGGTCCAGGTGGCGGCGACCGCGGCGCTGAACGGTCCGGACGACTGCATCCGCGAGATGCGCGACACCTACCGCAAGCGCCGCGATGCGCTGGTCGAGTCATTTGGCCGCGCCGGCTGGGACATTCCGCCGCCGCAGGCCTCGATGTTCGCCTGGGCGCCGCTGCCCAAAGCGTTCGAGGCGGTCGGCAGCATGCAGTTCGCGACCCTGATGGTGGAGAAATCCGGCGTCGTGGTGTCGCCCGGCGTGGCGTTCGGCGAGCATGGCGAGGGCTATGTCCGCATCGCGATGGTGGAGAACGAGCAGCGGATCCGGCAGGCCGCGCGCGGCGTGCGCCGCTTCCTTGAAAGCGGCATCGAAACGTTGCACAACGTCGTTCCTCTCGCCAACCGACGCTAATCCTTCCAGGTTGCTTAATCTCCAGGTCCCTTGAATCCATGGTCGCACCCCTGAACGTGGGCATAGCGGGGCTCGGCACCGTCGGTGCCGATGTCGTCCGCCTCATCGAAACGCAAGGACGGGCGCTGGCCGAGCGCAGCGGCCGCGGCGTTCGCGTCGTCGCGGTCACGGCGCGCTCGAAAGCCAAGAAGCGCGGCCTCGACCTGCGCGGCATCGCCTGGGCGAAGAGCCCCGAGGCGCTCGCCGAAGATCCCAATATCGACTGCTTCGTCGAATTGATGGGCGGCGCCGGCGATCCCGCGCTGTCCGCGATCGAGACCGCGCTGAAAGCCGGCAAGTCGGTCGTCACCGCCAACAAGGCGCTGATCGCCAAGCATGGACTGCGCCTTGCGGCGGCCGCCGAGAAGCACGGCGGCGCGCTGAATTTCGAGGCGGCGGTCGGTGCGGCGATCCCGGTGATCAAGACGCTGCGGGAGGGCCTCGCAGGCACCAGCGTCAACCGCGTCTACGGCATCCTCAACGGCACCTGCAATTACATCCTGACCCGGATGGAGCAGGAGGGCCTGTCGTTCGAGGAGTGTCTGAAGGACGCCCAGCGTCTCGGCTATGCCGAAGCCAACCCGTCGTTCGACGTCGATGGTCACGACACCGCGCAGAAGCTCGCAATCCTGGCGAGCCTCGCCTTCGGAACCAAGGTCGCTGAAAGCGCGGTTTATGTCGAAGGCATCTCCTCGATCACGCCGGAAGACCTCAAGGCCGCCGCGGAACTCGGTTACCGCGTCAAGCTGCTCGGTGTCGCGGTGCGCACGGCAAAGGGCATTGAGCAGCGCGTGCACCCGACCATGGTGCCGAAATCATCCTCGATTGCGCAGGTGATGGGCGTCACCAATGCGGTCGCGATCGACGGCGAGGGGATTCCGCCGATCACACTGGTGGGACCCGGCGCCGGCGGCGGCGCGACGGCTTCGGCCGTGGTCGCCGACATCGCCGACGTCGCCCGCGGCATCCGTGCCAAGCCGTTCGGACGGCCGGTGGAGCGGTTGCGCGACACCACCAAGGCGCCGATGGAACGCCATGAAGGTGGCTATTATATCCGCCTGATGGCGCGCGATCTTGCAGGCACTGCCGCAACAATCGCCACCCGGCTGGCGGAACAGAAGATATCTCTGGAATCCATCGTGCAACGGCACCCCGATGGCGTCGATGTGAACGGTGCGGCCAAAAAACCTTCACCGGTCCCGGTCATTCTGATTACCTATGCGACCAGCGAGGATGCCGTGCATCGCGCGTTGGCCGCAGTGCAGCGCGATAAGGTCATCAGCGGCCGGCCGCAGGTGATCCGGATCGAGAAAAACTAGCGCATGGCCTGAACGGGTCGGGCGTGAGACGATTGATGCGGGCAGGCTGGCCTGTCCCCGAGGCTTAAGGAGTACGCCGATGTCGACCCATATTTCCGTTCCGCCGCAGATGCTGCTCGAGCGCATCCTGACGCTCGAAATCGTGCGCGTGACGGAGCGCGCGGCGGTGTCGGCCGCGCGGCTGCGCGGCCACGGCCAGGAGAAGGCCGCCGACAAGGCCGCGGTCGATGCGATGCGGCGCGAGCTCAACAAGCTGCCGATCGAGGGCACCATCGTGATCGGCGAGGGCGAGCGCGACGAGGCGCCGATGCTGTTCATCGGCGAGAAGGTCGGCCTCAACGCCGGTCCCAAGGTCGATATCGCTGTCGACCCGCTCGAAGGCACCACGCTGTGCGCCAAGAACATGCCGGGCTCGATCGCCACGATGGCGATGGCCGATGGCGGCACGCTGCTGCACGCGCCCGACGTCTACATGCAGAAGATCGCGATCGGCCCGGGCTACGCCAAGAACGTGATCGAGCTCGACGCTCCGCCGGCCGACAACGTCCGCCGGCTCGCCAAGGCCAAGGGCGTCGACCCCAGCGCGATCAACGTGCTGGTGCTCGACCGTCCGCGCCATGCCGACATCATCAACAGCGTGCGTTCGACCGGCGCTGCCGTGCAGCTGATCACCGATGGCGACGTCGCCGGCGTCATTCACTGTGCCAAACCCGATGAGACCGGCGTCGACATGTATATCGGCACCGGCGGCGCGCCCGAGGGCGTGCTCGCGGCGGTGGCGCTGCGCTGCATCGGCGGCCAGATGCAGTGCCGCCTGATCCTCGATACCGAGGAAAAGCGCGAGCGCGCGCACAAGATGGGCGTCACCGATCCGAAGATGATCTACGGCATCGAGGACATGGCCAAGGGCGACTGCCTGTTCGCCGCCACCGGCGTCACCACCGGCTCGCTGCTGACCGGCGTGAAGTTCAAGAAGGACGTGATCGAGACCGAGACGGTCGTGATGCGCTCGGTCACCGGCACCGTGCGCTACATCAAGGCCGAGCATCGGCAGCTCGAGAAATTCCACCTGGACTAATATCCGCTGTCATTCCGGGGCGTCCGAAGGACGAACCCGGAATCTCGAGGTTCCGGGTTCGATGCTTCGCATCGCCCCGGAACGACAGCGTAAACAACAACAAGAAAAGGGAGACGCGCATGTCCGATCTGTCCGGTGTCAAGGCGCTGGTATTCGACGTGTTCGGGACCGTGGTTGACTGGCGCACCAGCCTGATCAACGACTTCACCAGATGGGGCGAGACGCGCGGTATCAAGGCCGATTGGACCGCGCTGGTCGATGGCTGGCGCGCAGTCTATGCGGCCTCGATGGACGAGGTGCGCAAGAACCCGCAGAACGGCTACGTCATCCTGGACGTATTGCACCGCCGCTCGCTGGAAAAACTCGTCGCGCAGTTCGACATCAAGGGGCTGACCGAGGCCGACCTACAGCATCTGACGCTGGGCTGGCATCGCCTGCACGCCTGGCCCGACAGCGTCGCCGGCCTGACCCGGCTGAAGACCAAATACATCATCTCGCCGCTCTCCAACGGCAACGTCGCGCTGCTCACCAACATGGCGAAGTTCGCAGGCCTGCCCTGGGACCTCGTGATGTCGGCGGAGCTGTTCGAGCACTACAAGCCCGACCCTGAAACCTATCTCGGCGCCGCGAAGCTGCTCTGTCTGCCGCCGGAGCAGGTGATGATGGTCGCCGCGCACAATTACGACCTGAAGCACGCGCAGAAGCTCGGCCTGAAGACCGCCTTCGTGGCGCGTCCGACCGAATACGGCCCGCTGCAAAAATACGATTTCGAGGCCACCGGAGAATGGGACATCGTGGCCAAGGATTTCGGGGAAATCGCCGGCCGGATGGGCTGCTAGAACTGGTCCACAAATCATCGAAGCGTTACGATTCCTACCTGATTGGGAAAGGATCATGACGCTGCACGCATCCGCACTGCCCGTTGAGGCGCCACAGGCGTTCCTCGGCGTGACGCGGTCGCTGACCGGGAAACTCTGGCGCGACCGGCTGGATGCGCGCGGGGCGGCGCGGGCGCTCGCGATCGTGCAGCGCTATCAATTGCCGGAAATGCTGGCGCGCGTTCTGGCGGGGCGCGACGTCGCGATCGACGAGGTTCCCGACTTCCTCGACCCGACCATCCGCAAGCTGATGCCGGACCCCCACACGGTCACCGAGATGGAGCACGCGGCCAAGCGCATTGCGGATGCCGCTGATCGCGGCGAGAAGGTTGCGATCTTCGGCGACTATGACGTCGACGGCGCGACCTCGGCCGCGCTCTTGACCTGGCATCTGCGCCATTGCGGGCTGGAGCCGCTGATCCACATTCCCGACCGCATTTTCGAAGGCTACGGGCCGAACGTCGACGCCGTGCGCGCGCTGGCGGCAAAGGGCGCGACGCTGCTCGTCACGGTCGATTGTGGCACCACCAGCATCGAGCCGCTGGCGGAAGCCAGGAAGCTCGGGATGTCGGTCGTCGTGATCGATCATCACCAGACCGGCGATGTGTTGCCCGAGGTCGATGCACTGGTGAATCCGAACCGGCCCGACGATCTCTCGGGGCTCGGCCATCTCGCAGCGGTCGGCCTCGTGCTGGTGACCTTGGTTGCCGTAAATCGCGAACTGCGCCAGCGCGGCTTCTGGACCGGCGAGATGCCGGAGCCGGACCTGCTTAGCGTGTTGCATCACGTCGCGCTCGGTACCGTGGCCGATGTCGCGCCGCTGATCGGGCTCAACCGGGCCTTCGTCGCCAAGGGCCTGATCGCGATGCGCCGCCGCGACCATGTCGGCCACACCGCGCTGATGGATGTCGCGCGCCTCAACGGCCCGCCGGAGGCCTGGCATCTGGGCTTCATGCTGGGGCCGCGCATCAATGCCGGCGGTCGTATCGGGCGCGCCGATCTCGGCGTGCGGTTGTTGCTCGAAGGCGACGTCTCCGAAGCTGCGCGGATCGCGGCCGAGCTCGATCGCCTCAATGCCGAACGGCGCGTCATCGAGCAGGCGGCCGAGGCACAGGCCGAAGCCGAGGCGCTGGCTTCGCTCGGGCTCGAGGACAAGGGCGCTGTCATCGTCACCGCGGCGGAAGGCTGGCATCCCGGCGTGGTCGGGCTGGTCGCGGCGCGGCTGAAGGAGAAGTTCGCGCGTCCCGCGTTTGCGATCGCGCTGGAGCCCGGCGGCATCGGCACCGGATCGGGCCGCTCGATCGGCGGCGTCGATCTCGGCAAGGCGGTGCGGCAGGCGGTGCATGACGGCCTTTTGATGAAGGGCGGCGGGCACGCGATGGCGGCCGGCGTCACGCTGCGCAAGGAGAAGCTCGCCGAATTCCGCGCCTACATGGAGAGCGCGCTGGCGGCCGACGTCGCCAATTCGCGCCACGAGAACGAGCTGTTCATCGATGGCGCCGTGACCGCGCGCGCGGTGACGCCGGAATTCGCCGCGACACTCAATCGCGCGGGCCCGTTCGGTGCCGCCAATCCGGAGCCGGTGATCGCGCTGCCGTCGCATCAGCTGGTCTATGCCGACGAGGTCGGGCAGGCGCATCTGCGGCTGCGCTTCAAGTCAGGCGACGGCTCGATCGTCAACGGTATCGCGTTCCGTTCCGTCGGACAGAAGCTCGGCAGCGCCTTGACGCAAAATCGCGGCCAGCAATTGCACGTGGCGGGCTCGCTTGCGGTCGACCGTTGGCAAGGCACCGAACGTGTGCAATTCCGTGTCCTCGACGTCGCGGTGCCGGATCAGGGCCCGACGGTGATCCGATAAGAAACGTTGGGAGAGGACATGTCAGGACAGGTTGAAGGCAAGGTCGCACTGGTGACCGGCGGCGCATCAGGCATTGGCGAGGCCATCGTTGAATTGCTCGCGCAGGAAGGCGCGACCGTTGTTGCCACCGATATCGATGAGTTGAGGGGACCGGAGCTCGCAGCCCGTCTTACGAAGGCCGGCCGCAAGGTGAGCTTTCTGCCGCAGGACGTCACCAGCGAGGAGCGCTGGATCGAGGTTGTCGCTGATATCGGCAAGCGCTATGGCCGCCTGGACATCATGGTCTCGAATGCCGGTATCGGCATCGGGGCGCCTTCGATCGTCGAGATGTCGCTCGCGGACTGGCGTCGCCAGACCGCCATCAACATCGACGGCGTATTCTTGTCGGTGAAGCACTCGCTGCCGCTGATGCGTAAAACTGGCGGCGGATCCATCATCATGATGTCGTCGCTGGCCGGCCTGCGTGGTGCGGCGACCCTTTCCGGCTACAGCGCCACCAAGGGCGCGGTGCGGCTGTTCGCCAAGTCGATCGCGATGGAGTGCGCGCAGGTAAACGACGGCATCCGCGTGAACTCGGTGCATCCCGGCATCATCGACACGCCGATCTGGGGCAAGATCCCGACCGGCGCGACCGGTGCTGGCCAGAACGCGCCGATCGATCCGGAGGAACGGGCAAGGTTCGCCACGCCGCTCGGCCGCGCCGGCCAGGCGATCGAGATCGCGCAAGGTGTGCTCTATCTCGCTTCCGACGCGTCACGTTACGTCACGGGCAGCGAGCTCGTGATCGACGGCGGCATGAACGCCGGCGGCGTCGTGCGGCAGCCTCTGAGCGGCTAGCCGCGAATTGTCGTAGCCCGCATGAGCGGAGCGACATGCGGGAAAACCGCCCCGGGTATCGCTTTCGCTCACCCGGGCTACGCAGCTGCGAGGAGTTGAGCGGCGCATTTGCATCCCAACCGCCGTCGTCCCTGCGAAAGCAGGGACCCATACTCCGCGGCCGATGTTGTGAACGGGACTTGTCATTCCAGCGGTGTGCAACAATCATCATCTGTGGTTATGGGTCCCTGCTCCCGTGCGCAATTGCGCACTAGGCAGGGACGACACGGAGTATGTGCTGCGAGCTACCCGCCTTGCCGTAACCGCGCCAGCACCTTGAGCCCGCCGTAACCATCGGCGGGCAACAGGCCCATCTTGATCTGATAATCCTTGATCGCCTTCATGGTGTCGTTGCCGACGCGGCCGTCGGTGCCGCCGGTGTCGAAGCCGGCCTTGGTCAGCCGCGTCTGCATCTCCTGCACCTCGGCGAGCGTCAGCGCGCGCTCCGAGCCCGGGAAGGGCTGGATGAAGGGCGGCCCGCCGAGGCAACGATCGCCGAGATGGCAGATCGCCAGCGCGTAGTTCATCGACGGGTTGTAGCTCTTCACCGAATTGAAGTTCGGACCGAGCAGGAAGGCCGGGCCACCCGCGACCGGGATCCACAGTTGCGCTGATGCGTTCGGCTGCGGAAACGGCTGGCCGTCGGCGCGGACGACGCCGGCGCTGGCCCAGGCCGCATAGGTGCGGCTGCCGCTGGCGCCGCCGCCGGGTGCGCGGACCTCGTAGCCCCAATGCTCGCCGCGGTGCCACTTGCCGCGATTGACGAGATATTTCGCGGTCGAGCCCAGCGCGTCGTCGGGCCGGCCGAACGGCGAGACCTTGCCGTCGCCGTCATAGTCGAAGCCGACATTGAGCCAGACTTCCGGCATCCACTGCGAATGCCCCATCGCGCCGGCCCAGGAGCCGTTCATCTCCTGAGGCGTGCTCCAGCCGCGCTGCACGATCTTCATCGCGTTGATCAGTTCGGTCTCCCAATAGGCCTTGCGGCGCGGCTCGTTCCAGGCGAGCGCCGCCAGCGAGGGAAACACCGGCGTCATGTGGTTCTGCTGCACCAGCGGATCGCCATAGGCTGACTCGACGCCCCACAGCGCGAGCAGCGTGCCGCGCTCGACACCGAAGTCGCGCTCGATCCGGCCGAACAGCGCCTCATTCTTCTTCAGCGCTTCCCGGCCGTGAATGATCCGCCAATCGGAGACGCGGCGATTGATGTACTGCCAGATCTGCTCGTGGAATTCGGGCTGGTTACGCATCTGCTTGAACACGCTCATGTCGGGCTCGACCCGCGCCATGCAGCGATTCCAGGTCGCCTCCGAAATGCCTTTTGCCAACGCGCGGGCGCGAAAATTGTCGCGCCACTGGTCGAAGCCCGGAGGGGCTGCCGCCAGCGCGCCGAGCGGATTGACGAGCACCACGCCTGCGGCGAGCCCCGCCCTCAGGACGGCGCGGCGGGCAGGGGATTTCGGAGAATCAGGCTGTTTCATCGGGCCAGTGTAGCGGCGCCGATCGGGTGAGCCAAAAGCCACGCCGACGCAGGAGCCATTGTTTTGAGCATGACCTCCGCGCAAACGCGTTCCGCGTTTGTCGCGAGGGAAAACCGGTTCCCACTTTTCCGGGTCATGCTCTAGCTATCCTGCAAATCTGTGGCGATTTTTGACAGCCACCGGCGCACCACCTGTTCCGACCTGGCGTCGAGGCCGGCGGCGAGCCGGCGTTCCTGGGCCTGGGCGATCTGCCGGCATTTCTCCAGCAGCGTGGTTCCATGGCCGGTCAGGGTCCATTGCAACACGCGGCCGTGGACCGGGTGCGGCGTCTTGCCGATTGCGCCGTCGCGCTCGAGGTTGCGGATGATCACGCTCACGGTCTGCGGCGTCAGCAGCGCAACGCGAGCCAGATCGGCGCCTGAGAGCCCCGGATAGGCTTTCAGCATCGTCAGCACGACGAATTGCGGCGAGGTGACGCCGAGCCGTCCCAGTTGGCGCTCCATCGACAGCCGCGAGGCCGCGTGGGCCTGGCGCAGCAGATAGGCGAGATAGCCCTGTTCGCCGCGTTTGCCTTCGCCCGGCGCCGGAACGGAAGGGGCGAGCAGGACGTCGCCTGCGGTCGATCCTGTATTCGCTGCGGCCCTTCGGCCGGCGGCTTTTCCGACCGGACGCCGCTCGGCGGTGCCGGATTTGCCTCGTTTCTGCATTGCCGCCATGTCGCCTGCTGTCGCCTTCGCCGATGTCCGCATCTTGCCGATGATATCAGAGCTCTGATAATATCTCAGTACACTGATAACATGAGGCCAGGCCAATGTCACATGCCCGCAAGGAATACACCGACTTCGAGAAGCTCGCGCCCGACGTCTTCGCCGCCGTGCGCGCACTCGGCCAGTTCGCGGCGAAGGCCGGCCTCGACAAGCAGCTGCTCGAACTCGTCAAGCTGCGCGCCTCGCAGATCAACGGCTGCGCGTTCTGCGTGCAGTATCACATCCTGCAGGGCGAGAGCCTTGGCGTGCCCACCGACAAGCTGAACCTCGTCGTGGTGTGGCGCGAGGCGCCGCAGTTCACGCCGCGCGAGCGCGCGGCGCTAGCCTGGACCGAAGCGTTGACCACCTTGCCGAACGGCGTCAGCGACGAGGTCTATGCGCAGGCCATCGCCGAATTCTCAGAGCAGGAGCTGACTTACCTGACCTCGGCGATCGCATCGATCAACGTCTGGAACCGGTTCGGCGCGGCCTATCGCTGGACGCCGCCGCCGCGCCGGCAGCGAGCGGACGTGGCGGCTTCGTAACGTCGAGAGGGAACGGCAACTGACAGGGAGAAAAGCAATGACCTCGATGGCAATGACACCATCTCTTCCATTCGCGCGGCCGCCGCGGCCGGTCGCGCTGGCCGTGATCGCGGGACTGGCCTCCGCCTTCGTGATCGGCAAGGCACTGCCGACCCCGATGGACGCGATCTCATCCGTCATCGCGCCGCTGTGCGCCAGCGCCAATGCGGCGTCGCCGCTCGACAAGGTCGAGGTCATCAGCTCGCACGCGCTGCCCAATGTGGCGGGCAAGCGTGTCACGGTGGTGCGCGTGTTCTATGGTCCCGGCGGCTTCACGCCGCCGCACCGCCATTCCGGTTCGGTGACGGCCTACATCACCAAGGGTGAAATCCGCTCCCAACTCGGCGGCGGGCCGGTCGAGACCTTCAAGGTCGGCCAGTCCTTCTTCGAGCCGCCGGGCTCGACCCACATGGTCTCGGCCAATGCGAGCACTACGGAGCCGGCGGAGCTGATCGCGGTGTTCGTGGCCGACGAGGGCGCGCAGCTGACCACGATGCTCGAATAACGACCGGCGGGAAGCTCGTCCTGCGGGACGCGCACTGGACCAGTTTGGTGCCCAGTTAGCGTGAAACTGGACCTTGCGCGCGACGAGGCGCGTCGATTGATTGCGCGGCAGCTTACGGCGTTAGCCGCCGACGAGGGACGAACCGATGATCAGTCTGAAGGGGCTCTCTGCCTTCCCGATAACGCCTTCGAACCGGGATGGACGGGTCGATGTGGGTGCGCTCCGCGCCTTGCTCGACCCCTTGATTGCGGCGAAGGTGGATTCGGTCGGGCTGCTCGGCAGTACCGGCTCATATCCGTATTTCAGCCGCGATGAGCGGCGGCGCGCCGTGCAGGCGGCCACCGCCTTGGCAGACGGCAACACACCAATACTGGTTGGCATCGGCGCACTGCGCACCGACGATGCGGTGCGGCTGGCCCAGGATGCGCGTGATGCGGGCGCGACGGCAGGCCTGCTGGCGGCGGTTTCCTATACGCCGCTGACCGATGACGAGGTCTTTGAGCATTTTCAAACCGTGGCCCGCGAGAGCGGGTTGCCGATCTGCGTCTATGACAATCCCGGAACGACTCATTTTCAATTCACGCCGGCTCTCATCGGCCGGTTGGGTCGTGTGGACGGAATCGTCGCGGTAAAAAGTCCTGCGCTGGATGCTTCGACCGTGGCGGGCCATCTCAGGGAATTGCGGGCTGTGGTTCCGGACGGCGTTGCGTTGGGTTACAGTGCCGACTGGAATTGCACCGAGGCGCTGCTGGCGGGCGCAGATACCTGGTACAGCGTTGTCGCAGGAATCTTCCCGAAGGTCTGCGTGGACATCGTTCGCGCCGCGACGAGCGGCGATGCGGCCCGCGCGCGAGAGCTCAACGCGAGTCTGCGGCCGATTTGGGATCTGTTCAGGACATATTCCAGTCTGCGTGTTGTCTACGCACTTGCCAATCTCAGAGGGGTCTGTGCGGCCGAGCCTCCACGTCCGATATTGCCGCTGCCCGCGGACGCTCAGAGGCGGGTCAAGGAGACGTTGGCGGCGATCGAGATCGACTGATCGCGACCACGGAGCAAGGCGCTAGATGCCGGCGCCCGCCAGCGGGTCGCGGCCGAACCGGTTGTCACCCTTCGATCCCCGCAGCACGCTCAGCGTTGCGACGAGCGCCAGATAGGGGATCCAGTATTTGACGTGCAGCGCGGCGGCGAGGTGGGGAATGGCGAGGATCGTCAGCGCCCACCAGCCCGAGACGTTGAGGTCGTGCAGCCGCTTCACCAGGATCGCGGTGAACGGCCACAATGACAGCATGAGCAGCAAGCGCATGACGGACAGGTCGTCGGCGGGGGGATTGCTGTCGTAGTAGCGTGGGCCGGAGTCGAATTTTACGCCGACACGAATGACGAGCATGTCGACCAGCACGAGGCCGAAAAATCCCAGGCCGAATTCCTGCCGGCTGATGCGGCCTTTCACCGAAAGAAAAAACCAGCTGAAGGTCGAGAGCATGCTTGGTTGTGGTCCAGCCTGAATGGGCATCTGATAGAGACTTGCGTCCGATGGTCAAAGCGGGACATGTTCCCGCGGATTGCCGCTTCCATCATGATCATTCAAGCTGGCAATTGTCGCCGCGACATGGCGCGCATCGATGCGATTCCGAATGGAACCTGCGGTGGGCGTTTGCACAATTTCGGAATAATGGAATAATGCCGCTGATTTGCCCGACGTGTCAAGTTGTCGTGTCGAACGACGGCAGCCGCCGGCTACTTTGCATGGGGTTGTTTTCGATATTTTGGCAGTGCGCCCCGAACCGGTGTCCCTCCCGCATCAAGTGCGGGACAGGCTTCGCTCGACAACACTCTAGTTGCCGCCACCCTCCTGGGTGTCGATGCGATGCAAGACGTCGTCGGGCAGGGCATGGGCCACGGCGGCCGCAGGTCCGGGCTCCGGTCCGATCTCGCGGCCGCGGCCGCGGATCAGCCGCTCATAGGCCGACACCAGCGTGGTGTAGGGATTGACCCACAGCCAGCCGTCGCGCGTGAACACCTGGACGTCGAAATGCAGATGCCGCGACGTGCCATTGGGGTGGTCGAGATAGTTCGAGACCACGCCGATCTTCTCGCCCTCGCTGACGCGGCGTCCGTTGAGCAGGCCGTCGGCATCCATCACTGACGGGTTCATGTGCATGTAGCGGAAGCGGACGTGCTCGGTGCGGGTGTTGACCTGCAATGTCGCGGCCTGCTGTTGCGGCGAGCGGATCACGATGCTGTCGCGCACCGCAACGACCGCCTGCTGTTTGGGGTCGCAACCATCCTTGCTGTCGACAGGACATGCGCCGGGGCGGATGTCCTGGCCCTGATGGCCGTAGCCGCTGGCGCATTGGCCGACCTCGAAGCTGCGCGCCTCGCAGAAATTGTCCTGCCAGGGATACGCGTCGATGGCCGCGCCGGGCTTGCGCCTGGCGAAGGATTGCGAGTGCGCGAAGGCCGGCGCCTTCTCGAGCGGAAAGCGGATCTGCGAATAGACGGTGAAGTCGGCGTGACCGCCTAGTTGCCTGCGGCCGCCGCTGCCTGCGACGATGTCGCCGCTCGGGTGGTAGGTGAAGTCGGTGGATTGCGCGGCGGGCCGCTCGGCGATGTCGGAGGCGACGTCGCTGCGCGGCCGTGACGGCTGGCCGCCGGCGACGCGCAAAGCCTTCAGAAAGCGCTCGACGACCGGATAGGCCTCGCGGCAGGCCAGCCGCTTCGGCCGCGGCGCGCTGTCGAGGCACTGGATCGACACGACATAGGGAATCCCGAAGCGGGTGAAGGCGTAGCGGACATAGCCCTCGCGAATGAAGCGGCGCAGGTCCGGAAACTGCGCGGCCAGCGTCTTGACCGGCTCGCCCTTGCCGCCGAGCCGGTCGGCGAGGTCGTAGACCAGGATCGAGCCGGAAATCTGCACCTCGACCGGCTTCGCAAATGTTCGCGGCGGCAGGCCGTCACCGGCGCCGGGGTCGAGCGAGAACACGGCATCGTAGCCGGACGCACCGGCATGGAAGAAATCGACCGCGCGGAAGTCGGCCTGGTAGCGCGCGATCGACAGGCTGTCCGGCGCACCGTTTTGCCGCGCGTCGAGATAGCTGGCGGGATCGAACGGCAGCAGCACCGGGATCGGGCTCTGCGCGATGCCGGGAAACAGCGGCGCCGTCACCGCGTTCAACTGCACCAGCGCAGGCGTCGCCCGCGGATCGGTGGAGGGAACGCGGCGTTGTCCGGCGAAAGTGAAGCCGGCGGAGACGGCCGGGCGGCTGCCGATCTCCTGCCGCAACTGGTCGAGCACGGCACGCCATTCGACCCGCATGGCCGAGATCGATGGCGTTCGGAATTCGTCGGCATGGGCGCCGGGAAGAGGCGCGAGCAGGGCTGCCAGCCAGCAACTGACGAAGCTGACCACCTTCCTGTTCACTGCACTCCCCGGGCTCATGTCTGTTCGCCCGAGAGACTAAAGCAAGTTCCGGAAAAGTGTGTAGCGGTTTTCGGTAAAGTTGATGCTTAACCAACAAGTTGAGGCGCGGTGACGATTCATTTCAAATCCCACCGCGCCTCAAGCGCTCAGTCCTTGGCGCGTTCGACGTAGGAACCGTCCTCGGTCATGACCACGATGCGGGTGCCCGTGGTGATGTGCGGCGGCACCCCGGTGCGCAGGCCGTTGGACAGCATGGCCGGCTTGTAGGACGAGGAGGCGGTCTGGCCCTTGGTCACGGGCTCGGTCTCGACCACTTCCAGCGTCACGCGCTGCGGCAGCTGGATCGCGACCGGGTTGCCCTCGTGCATCGAGAGCTTCACGGTCATGTTCTCCTGCAGATACGGCGCAGACGAGCCGACGATTTCCTTGGAGACCTGGACCTGGTCGTAGTTGTCGTTGTTCATGAAGTGGAAGCCGTCGCCATCTTCATAGAGGTAGTTGTAGTTGTGGTCCTCGACGGTGGCCTTCTCGACCTGGTCGGTGGTCTTGTAGCGCTCCGAGACCTTCACGCCGTCGCCGATGCGGCGCATTTCGATCTGGCTGACCGGGGTGCCCTTGCCGGGATGAATGTTCTCGGCGGAAAGGACCACATAGAGCTTGCCGTCCTGCTCGATGACGTTGCCCTTGCGGATGGAACTGGCGATGACTTTCAAAGGTGTTTTCCTGAATTTGAGAGCCTAAGGGCGCCAACCGGATCGGCAGCCCCTCGGCCATGGCGGCGATTTCGGGCTGCAACATACTGATTTGTCCCTGAGATGCCAGTCTTTTGCGGTCGAATTCGCAAGGTTGCGAACCGTCCCGGCCGCGCCGATCGGCGCTATTTTCGGGCCGGATCGGGCGTTTTCAGTGCGGTCCGGTTGTGCTCGGCAAAGCTCGCAGGAACCGAGAATGTGCCGGTCTTCAGATCGTAGCGGCAGCGCCAGTCCTCGACCCAAGGGAAAGGCGTTTCCTCTCCTCGCCGAGTGGCTTATCGGTCGCCGGATGGGACGTGCGAGCCGTCGTTCAGGTTCAGCCGGGCGCGCATGGACAAGGTGCGCGTCTTTCGACAAGAAGGGACCAGCCTCGCCGCGTTCCGCGAAGGCCGGGGGCTGTGCGGGGTTATGAACTTGTGTGGAATCAATCGATTGTGCAAGACTCTTGAGTGCGGATGGCGGCTCGTTGATGTTGAATCCATGGGGATACCCTTGTGATGACAGCTCATGACCAGCCGTCGCCCTGGTGGACGCCGCAGCGCTTTGTCGACCGCAGGCCGTTCCTGCAGGCGCGGACCGCGATCACGCGGGCGGTGCGCGCCTGGTTCGAGGAGCAGGGATTTGCCGAGGTCGAGACCGCGATCCTGCAGATCTCGCCGGGCAACGAGACCCACCTGCACGCGCCCCGCACCGAGCTCAGGCAGGCCGATGGCTCGCATGCGCCGCGCTATCTGCGCACCTCGCCGGAGTTCGCCTGCAAGAAGCTGCTCGCGGCCGGCGAGCCCAGGATCTACGAGTTCGCGCGGGTGTTCCGCGACCGCGAGCGCGGCGACCTGCATCTGCCCGAATTCACCATGCTGGAATGGTACCGCGCCAATGCCGGTTATGACGCCATCATGGCCGACACGATCGTCGTGATCGCCCATGCGGCGCAGGCGACCGGGATCGGGCGGTTTTCCTTCCGCGGCAGGACGGCTGATCCGTTTGCAGAGCCGGAATTGCTGACGGTCGCGGCAGGTTTCGAGCGCTTCGCCGGCATCGATCTGTTGGCGACGATCACGGGCGGCGCGGGCGATCGCGAGGCGCTTGCGGCGGCTGCAGCAGCGCGGGTGCGGGTTGCAGATGACGACACCTGGTCCGATATCTTCAGCAAGGTGCTGGTCGAGCATGTCGAGCCCCAACTGGGGCAGGGCCGTCTGACGGTGCTGTTCGAATATCCGTCGCCAGAGGCCGCGCTGGCCCGCACCAAGGCCGGCGATCCTGATGTCGCCGAGCGTTTCGAGGTCTATGCCTGCGGCGTCGAGCTCGCCAACGGCTTTGGCGAGCTGACCGACGCGGCCGAGCAGCGCCATCGTTTCACCGCAGCGATGGACGAGAAGGCCCGCCGTTATGGCGAGCGCTATCCGCTCGACGACGATTTCCTTGCCGCGGTCGGCCAGATGCCGGAGGCCAGCGGCGTCGCGCTCGGCTTCGACCGGCTGGTGATGCTGGCGAGCGGCGCGCCACGAATTGATCAGGTGGTCTGGACACCGCCTGCGGGAGAGACATGAACAGGATCGATCCAAAGCTGGCGGCGACGCTGCGACAGCCGCGCGAGCTGGTCGATGCCAGGCTCGCGCCGGTCGCAGCACTTGCCGGGCTCGAGCGGGTCGCTGCGCGCTACGCGGTCGCGGTGACGCCGGAGCTCGCCGCGCTGATTGATCCGGCCGATCCCGCCGACCCGATCGCGCGGCAGTTCATCCCGAGCGCCGACGAACTCGTCGAGCAGCCGGGCGAGAACGCCGATCCGATCGGCGACGATGCGCATTCGCCGGTCGCCGGAATCGTGCATCGCTATCCCGATCGGGTGTTGTTCAAGCTCGTCCATGTCTGCGCGGTGTATTGCCGGTTCTGTTTCCGGCGCGAAATGGTCGGGCCGGGAAAGGCCTCGGCCTTGTCCGATGACGCCTACCGCGCGGCGCTGGATTACATCCGCAGCCATCCGGAGATCTGGGAAGTCATCCTGACCGGCGGCGATCCCTTGATGCTGTCGCCGCGCAGGCTGACCGAGATCATGGCCGATCTTGCCGACATTGATCATGTGAAGATCGTTCGCCTCCACACCCGTGTTCCGATCGCCGATCCGGGCCGTATCAATCCCGAGATGATCGCGGCATTGCGGGTCGATGGCGCGACGACCTGGATTGCGATCCACGCCAACCATCCGCGTGAGCTGAGCACCAATGCCCGCGCGGCGTGCGCGCGCCTTGCAGACGCCGGCATTCCCCTCGTGAGCCAGTCCGTCCTGCTGCGCGGCGTCAATGACGATGCTGCGACGCTCGAGGCGTTGATGCGCGGCTTCGTGGAGTGCCGGATCAAGCCCTATTATCTGCATCACGGCGACCTTGCGCCCGGCACTGCGCATTTGCGCACCACGATCGAAGCCGGGCAGGAATTGATGCGGGCGTTGCGCGGGCGTGTTTCCGGACTATGTCAACCGGATTATGTGCTCGACATCCCCGGCGGCCACGGCAAGGCGCCGATCGGCCCGAGCTATTTGTCGCAGCCGGCTTCCCGCGAACGTGAAGATCCGGTGGAACGGCGCTACCGTATCGTCGATTATTGCGGCGACGTTCATCTTTACCCGCCGCAATCCTGAGGCGGCGGCGATGAGCGGGGCCAGGGACGGACGGCAGGAGCCGCCCGAGGACGAGGGCAACCGCAGCATCGAAAATGCTGTGATGTTCGGCTTCTTTGTGGTGCTGGTCGCCGCGGGAATCTGGCTCCTTGGCACGATGGCCGATATACGGAAGGTACAGGATTGCGCAGCGCAGGGGCGACGCAACTGTGCTACCGTCGAGGTCCCGGAACGGGCGCGATAGGGTTGAGAAGCGGAGACGCGAGATGCGGAAGACAGTTTTGTTGATGGCTCTGATGATGGTTGCGGCCGGAGCGCCCCAGCTTGGCACGTCCCAGGCATGGGCGCAGCAGCAGGGCGGATCGTCCTCCATGCAGAAGGGCGGGACGGTCCCGGAGGCGCCGATCGGACATCGTCAGCCGCGCCGCGGCGACGTTGGCAACGAGAAGAACATCAGCGATCCGAACAGTCAGGCCAACAAGGAAGACGCGGCGCTCGACAAGAAGATCAAGAGCATCTGCCGCGGCTGCTAAGCCACGGAAGAGACCGGCGGAGCGCGATGTACGCCCCGCCGGCAACGCTCAATCCGTCCGGCCGTGTCAGGCCGAACGCTCCTGCAGGCCACCACGCCGCACGCTGCGCCTTGCGTCGACGGCATCGGCCAACTGCTTCAGCACGTCAGCCGTCGTCCCGAGGTCGATGCAGCCATCCGTGATGCTCTGGCCGTAGGTCAGCGCCTTGCCCGGCACGACGTCCTGGCGTCCCGCAACAAGATTGCTCTCGATCATCACGCCGATGATGCGCTGTTCGCCGCCTGCGACCTGGCGCGCGATGTCGGCGGCAACTGCCGGCTGGTTCTCCGGCTTCTTGCTGCTGTTGGCGTGGCTGGTGTCGATCATCAGCCGCGCTGCGACACCGGCGCGGCCGAGCTCGGCGGCGGCAGCATCGACGCTCGCGGCATCATAGTTCGGCGCCCGGCCGCCACGCAGGATGACGTGGCAGTCTTCGTTGCCGCTGGTGGCGGCGATCGCCGAACGGCCGCCCTTGGTGACCGCCATGAAATGATGCGGGTGCGAGGCCGACTTCACCGCGTCCGCCGCGATCCGCACGCCGCCGTCGGTGCTGTTCTTGAAGCCGACAGGGCAGGACAGCCCGGAAGCCAGCTCGCGATGGATCTGGCTCTCGGTGGTGCGCGCGCCGATCGCGGCCCAGGAGACCAGATCGGCGATGTATTGCGGCGTCGTCATGTCGAGGAATTCGGTGCCGGCCGGCAGGCCGAGATTGTTCACCGCCGACAGCACGTTGCGGGCGAGCCGCAGGCCCTTGTTGATGTCGAAGCTGCCGTCGAGATCGGGATCGTTGATCAGCCCCTTCCAGCCGACGGTGGTGCGCGGCTTCTCGAAATAGACCCGCATCACGATCTCGAGGCGGTCGGCGAGCTGTTCGCGCAGGCTGGCGAGGCGCTCGGCGTAGTCGACGGCCGCCGCGGGATCGTGGATGGAGCAGGGGCCGACGACGACCAGCAGGCGGTCATCGGTGCCGTTCAGGATCGCGTGGACGGCGTTGCGGGCGCCCATCACCACCCGGGTCGCCGTCAGGGTGCGCGGGACCTCCCGCATCACCTCTTCGGGCGTACTGAGCTCTTTCAATTCCTTGATGCGAAGATCGTCTGTCGTACTCAACACGGCTGGCTCCTTTGGAGTTCGGGACCTGCCGGCACACAAAAAAGCCGCCAGGTCTGGCGGCTTGTTTTGGACTTTTGCTGCAATTCTTCAGATTGAGCGCGATCCTCCTGCCGCCAGCGAGCTGTCGTAGCTAAAGTACCAAAAATAGCTGGTGGCGGATGTGATCATGGGGCGGCTCTATAGCGCAGGGATTTGGGGCTGTCACCCCCCAAAAGCAAGCCCCCCCCCCCGCGGTTCGGCGTCAGGTGTTGCGCGCCGCCAACGCCATGCCGATCAGGGTCGCACCGCCGAACATCAGATTGAGGCCGACGAGGAGGCCGATCGCCCATCCCGCGGATTCCGGCAAGCCGGCGATGATGAAGAAGGCGATCACGACGTCCATCAGGCCGGCGATCAGCAGCCACGACCAGCGTCCCGACAATTCGCGGCGGTGCTCCAGCGCGTACATGATGGTGGCGACGCCCTCGGCGACGAAATAGGCGCCGACCACGATGGTCAGCGTCAGCACGCCCTGCATCGGACGGGCGAGCAGCACCATGCCGGCCAGCACGGCGAGCGCGGCCGAAATCAGCGACCACCAGAAGCCCGGCATGTTGCGCGCCCAGAACGTCACGATCAGCCCGCCGATGCCTGAGATCAGGAACATCCAGCCGAGGAAGATGGTGACGGCGAGGCTCGCGAAGGTCGGCACGATCATCGCGGCGATGCCGAGGATCACGAGCAGGATGCCTTCGAACAGGAACGCCTTCCAATGCGCCTTCACCGCGGCCTGCATCTCCGATCGCAGCTTGTCGAGGTCGTTGGACAGGGTCATCGCGGCTCTCCGGATCTGCGCGTGTGCAGTCTATCCTAACCCGTTATAAATGGTCAGCCCGTCAGTTGCGGCAGCAATAGCTGTGCGCTCATCTTTCCGCATGGCGGTTTTCGACAGCCAGAATCCTTGGCACAAGCTTGGCCGCCAGATATCGCGAGGCGCGCGGCGACAGATGCAGGAAGTCGGCCGATACCAGGTCGTTTGCGCTGGTCCCGACCCTCGTCAGACATCCGTCCGCGTTGCACAGCTCGTCATAGGGCGACAGATATTCGATCCCGAGATCGGCGGCGATCTGCCCAACCCTGTCGTCAGTCTGCTTGGTCAATCGCACGTCGTGGCTGCGTTCCGGGATCAATGCATGATGGCGCAGGAAATATTGCACCGTCAGATGGGGTACCGTGTCGGTCCAGACCGGGACAGGGCCGACCAGGATGACACGAACGGCGCCGGCCTGTCTGAGGGCGGCAATCGTCGGGCGGAGATCGTCGGCGGTGGGTTCTCTGCTCCACACCAGGTGCAGGAGCACGACATCGGGGTGCGAGCGGGCAACCGCAGCAACGATGTGGCGGTTGGTTTGAACACAAAACGGAATGGTCTCGGCCTGCGCGGTGAAGAGCGGCGGGCAGGAATTGACGGTGAACTGGGCTAACCCGAATTGATCGCCCTGGACTTGCCGCAGCCCGGCGGCAAGCATGCCGGCGGTCGAATCGCCCCATACGAAAACAAGCGGGCGCTTGCTGGCGTCGACGCAACTCGGATCAAACGCGGGATCGGCGGAAGCGGAGATATGGCATTCGCCGTATCTCAGGAAGTCCCTGGATACGGTCATGGCGCCGGCTTCGCGAACGATCGCCGGAAGCCGAAAGGCAAAGCCGTCGACGATCGCCAATGCTCCCACCGATGCAACGGCCACCATCGATGCCGCAAGGACCGGCGCCACCCGCCACTGCCCGAACCTGATTGGGCGCTCGACGTAGCGATAGGTTGCCCAGGCCAGAATGAAGCTGGCCCCAACGGCCAGCCCGTTCTCGGCCAAAGTCAGGGGACGACCCTTGAAGCTCGCCGCAAAAACCAGGATCGGCCAATGCCAGAGGTAGAGCGGATAGCTGATCAGCCCGATCGCGACCGCGGTACGGGTCGAGAGAAATCGATTGCGACCTGACATGATGAGGGCAGCTGCTGCGGCGACCGGCGCCACCGCCGCGATCCCGGGGTAGGTCATGGAGGGCGAATAGAACGCGGTTACCGCCGCGATCACTGCGAGCGCGGACCATCCGAGAAGATCGCGCGCCGCGGAGAATCCGTTGGGCAGCAAGACGGCCACCAATGCTCCGGCTGCGAGCTCCCACGCCCGCGTGAACGGCTGGTAGAATGCGGCTTCAGGGTTGGTTCGAACGACCAGGATATTTGCGACAAGCGATGCGATGAAGATCAGGGCAAGGGGAGCGGCGGCGGCGATCCGCCATCGCATCAGCGCCCACAGCAGCAAAGGCCAGACAAGATAGAACTGTTCCTCGATGCCGAGCGACCAGAGATGGAGCAGCGGCTTCGTTTGCGCGGCCGCATCGAAATAGCCACCTTCCGAATAGAACAGCAGGTTTGCCGAGAAACCCGCGCCTGCCGCAATCTCCTTTCCAAGGGCTACCAACTCGCTCGGCATCAAAAGTTGCCATCCGGCGATGAAGGCGGCGATCAAGACGACGATCAGGGCGGGAAAAATCCTGCGAATGCGACGCGCATAGAACGTCGCAAGGCTGAAGCTCCCGTTCTGAATGTCGCCATAGATGATCCCGGTGATCAGGTAGCCGGAAATGACGAAGAAGATGTCGACCCCGACGAAACCCCCGGGAACATATTGCGGGAACGCGTGGCCGAGCACGACCAACGAGACGGCAACGGCCCGCAGGCCGTCGATATCCGGCCGATAATTCTTGTAGTTGTGCCCCATCGTCCTCTCGCGCCTAGTCTGTGTCTCTCCCTGAACCTGCCGAGGTTGTTTTGCAAGGGGAGCGGTGCCGGCCGGGGCGCTAGCTTTGACCGGGTGCGGACGGAAAGCCCTCCGAGGCGGTCCGCATCCGGTTGCGGCCGAGGAAGTAGACGGCGGTGGTCGCGATCAGCAGCGCCAGTCCGATCAGGATCGAGGTGAAGCCGATCGGGACCAGGATGAACGATGCATTGCGTTCGGGATTGACGTACCAATGATGCAGCGAGGTGAGCAGGAAGGAGACGCCGGCAAAGCCGGCGCCGCCGCCGATCAGCAGCAGCGCCCACATCCGCCGCAACTGGCTGAGCCGCTCGCGCGCAACGTCGGTGCGCGGCGCATGATGCTTGCCGAGGCGTCGCACCAGGCGGATCGCAAAGCCGATCGAGGAGAAACCGATCAGCACGCTGGCCGAGCCGAGCAGCAGCCGCGTGGTCGAGCCGAGATCGGGGATGCGCTGGAGCGCGAGCAGCGGAAAATCGAACGCCGCGTGCAGCGCAACCGGTGCGACCAGCACCAGCGCCCAGTTCGTCATGCGCGCCCAGTCGCGGTGACCCCGGTAGGCGCCGAGCGCGCCGCCGGAGCGCGCGATCGCAAGATAGGCGCCGGCGATGATACCGAGCGCGCCGTGGAACGGCACCGTGAGCACGCTGCGCAACGCCGCGAGCGCGCGCCACATGTCCTTGTGCTGGACCAGATAGGCGAGGTTCTCATAGGCGGCAAATCCAAGTCCGGCGGCCGCGCCGTAGACCACCGTATCCATCGGATCGGCGAAGGCGCGGCGCCGCGTCGAGATGACGACGATGACGAGAACCTTGACGATCTCCTCCGGTGCCGCGACCCCGAAAGCTGCACGCACCGCCTGCGTCGCCCAGGGATTGTCGGGAATGGCGAGCAGCGCATTGAACGGAATTCGCGCCAGGCCGAGCAGCGAGATGCTGGCCGCGCCGAGCACGAAGGCGAGCCACACCTGCACCGGCGGTCCGGGGCGCTCGTCGGCGGCGATGACGAGCCACAACACCAGCAATGCGGGGGCAATGGCGGCGGCGCCGATAACGGTTGGAAGCGACTCAAGCAACAACATGAGCCGGACGGGCCCCTTTGATGGCACCAAAGCGATGCGTGCCGAAGAAATGGCAGCAAGTTCAGCGGATTGCAAATCGGTCTGATGCCGTTCTCGTGACCAATATGCCACGGTGCCTTACGAAAGCGGGTTGGAAAGGTGCCGTTGCGGGCCTTGATCAGCTCAAGGGGGAGGGCGGCTCCCGGACAGGTTCCTGACGGGAGGCAGGCCCATGGCGTTTCCAGGCGCAGGAGCTTCGATAACCCCGACGATGGGTGGGATTGCGACCGGTGGGTCCAATCAGCTTTCGGCACCGCGTTCCCTTCGTTGGGCTATAATGCCGTGGGCAAGGCGACTGATCCGGTAAAAGCCAGAGATGCTTTCGATTGATTCTGCTGTGATCGTTCTTGCCGTGATCGCGCTGTTTGCGGCGTTTGTGAATGGCGCGCTTGGTTACGGGTTTTCCTCGCTCACGGTGCCGGTCGCACTCGTCTTCTACACCAACCGCGTCCTCAATCCCGCGGTGGTCATCGTCGAAGTCTTCGTCAATCTGTATGTTCTGTGCATCAACCTGAGCGGTGTTCCGGCCGTGTGGCGGCGCGTGCTGCCTATTCTCATCGGTATGCTGCCCGGCATCGCGGTCGGAGCCTTTGCGCTGACGTCGCTTCAGCCCGGTTGGACCAAGTTCGCCACCTACTCGATCATTCTGCCGCTCATTCTGCTGCAGGCGGCCGGTTGGCGGAGGCCGATCCAGTCGAAATGGCTGGTCGGTTTGCCTTTTGGAACGATGCTCGGGGTCTTGTACTCGGTCACGACCATTTCGGGCCCGCCGCTGGCGATCCTTTTCAACAATCAGGGCCTCGTCAAAGATGAGTTTCGGGCCGGTCTCGCACTGGTTCGGGTGACGGAGTCCAGCCTGACTGCAATCGCGTACTACAAGCTCGGTCTGTTCATCGACGAGAGCCGGAGCCTCTTGTTCGTGCTCGTTCCCTGCGTTGTCCTCGGCATACCGCTCGGTGCCTGGCTGATCCGGCGGCTGGACGCCGAGACGTTTCGCCGGATCTGCATGAGCTTTGATGCGTGGGTCGTGGGATTCGGCCTGTCGCGCGTGTTGATCGAAGTGAAGCTGATGGAAAGCCCGTGGGCCTACAGCGTCATGGCCGGCACGATCCTGATCGACGTCTGCTTGCTGTACGTCTTCTTCACCGCGAGGAGAGGCACCATGCAGAACTCGCACGCGCTGGCTTCGCTGAAATCGGGCAACCGGAGCGGTCCGACCTGAAGGTGCTCTAACCTGCGAGCAGGCGCCGGCAGGTTTCGACAAACACCTCGGCCCCCGTGACGATATCGGCGTCGTCGGTGTTCTCGCTCCAGTGATGGCTGATGCCGCCGATCGACGGCACGAACAGCATCGCCGCCGGCATGATGGTGGCGAGGACCTGGGCGTCATGGCCGGCGCCGCTCGGCATGCGGATCGATTTGCCGCCGGCGCAAGCTGCGCTCGCGGCTTCGATCGCATCCTGGAATGCGGGCGTCATCATCGCGGGCACCCCGGTGCGGATGCGCTCAACCTTCACGCCGCAACGGCCCTGAGCGGTGGCCTCGGCCGCCAGGCGATGCAGCTGTTGTTCGAGGCGGGCGATCACCTCGGGATTGTCGTCGCGGATCTGGAACAGCATCTCGGCGCCGCCTGGAATGATGCTCGGCGCGCCCGGGTCAAGCGTGATGCGGCCGGTGGTCCAAACCGTGCGCGGTCCCGACAGGGCAGGGAAGCTGTCATCGACCGCGACGCAGAACCGCGCCAGCGCCAGGCCGGCGTCCCTGCGCACCGCCATCCGCGTGGTGCCGGCATGGTTCTGCTCGCCGGTGAACGTGATGTGATACTGCCAGATGCCGACGATCGAGGTGACGACGCCGATCTTGAGCCCGCTGCTTTCGAGCGTGTCGCCTTGCTCGATATGCGCTTCGAGATAGCCGATGTGGCGGCCGGCCTCGGCGTTGAGGCGCGGGCGGCCGGCGAAGCCTGCGTCGCGCAATGCATCGCGCATGGTGCGATCGCTGGAGCGGTCGCGGGCTGAATCGATGTCGGCTTCGGTCACCGCGCCGACAAACGACCGGCTGCCGAGGAAACTGCCGAAATGTCCTTCCTCGTCGCACCACGCAGCGACCTCGACCGCGCCGTTCGCGTCGGGATCCGTATTGATGACGCGCGCCGCCTCCAGCGCGTAGATCACGCCGAGCGGCCCATCGAGCCAGCCCGCATGGCTCTGGCTCTCCAGATGCGAGCCGGCGAGCAGCTTTGGTCCCGTCTTCGCGCTGGAGCCGAGCACATTGCCGATGCCGTCGATCGTTGCGGTGAGATTGGCGTCGGGCAAACGCGCCGCGAGCCAGTCGAGCGAGCGCAGATGCGGTTCGGAGAATGTCGGCTTGTGCACGCCGGTCTTGTAGGCGCCGATCGCGCGCAGCGCGTTGAGATCGGCCAGCACGCGCTTGCCGTCGAAGCGACCGTTGATGCCTGGCATGATTGGACTCCGGATTGCCGTCTTGATTTCGCGTCTTGATTTGCGCCTCGATTTGCTCCTTGGCGCCTCAATCCCGTCTTGATGCCGTCGTGGTTGGGTGCGACGGAACAATCAGGGCAAACGATTTCTTAGCGGTTCTGCTCTTAGGTCGCAGTACGAATAGCGTGAGAGTGTGATCATGTCTGCATTCCGGAACTGGGCTCGCAAGGCCGCTGTGCTGTTTTTTCCGATCGCGCTCGGCGCCTGCGCGCAGGTTTCGCAGCAATACAGCATGACCACGCCGCCGCCGGGGACAGGTCCGCTGGCCTGGGACGGTGCCGGACAGGACCCCAATCTCCCGCAGCCGCGGCGCCATGCGCGCAACGCGTCGCCCGCAGTGGCGGACACGTCGGGCGCGCAACTGTCGGAAGCGGACGCCGACGAGCGGCTGGCGCGCAAGCTCGTAATCTGCGGCACCTGCATCAAGCGGACGCCTGTGGCGGCGCAGCCGAATAATCGTCAGGACGTCGCCAGCAATCACTAACGGCTGGCGCTGAGCGCCGTTGCCGAGCATCCAGTCGGCTCGCAGGCCTTAGTTAGGCCACGATGTCGGTCGATGCGCAGGCGCATGTCGATCCGAAGATTCATTGTTCCCGTCGTCGTCGTCGCGCTTGCCGCCGCAATCCTGATTCACGTCGGCGGTTCGCGGGCGCATGCACATGTGCCGACGCATTGCGGCTTCTGGACCTCGATCGAGGCCGGATTGTCCTGCAGGTGATCTCCAGTGACCTGCAATCCGGGAAAAGCGCTCTGAACGCTTGCCCGCCCGGCCAATCGCCACTATACGTTCGCCCGTCGCGGCTTGAGGGCTGTGGCCAGTCCGGCGCATCTCACGTCTAACGTATTGATTTGCCGGAAGTTTTGCTCCCTTCGTCTATCGGTTAGGACGCCACCCTTTCACGGTGGAGAGAGCGGTTCGATTCCGCTAGGGAGCGCCATTGCGCGCACGTGCACGAAAAACCACATTAGTATCAAAGCTTTAAGATTCCGCCGCGCGGCGTGTTGGACGTTTTGTTGGACGCGACGAATACCTGCGGTGTTCTCATAACGTTCCATTCGTTACGCATAGCGCTACAGGCAGGCGAGTGACTTCATAAGAACCCGGCAGGCATCGTAAACATCCTTCGCCTGAGAGGGCGTGTAGGTGGCGGCTGGATGCATCGTTTCATTGCGCCAAACTGATCCAGCATGATGCAGATGGGTGCAGGCTAGCTCCCATTTGTTCTTCTTCCGCTTTGCTGCGACCGTGCCATCCGGCATTTTTTTGATTTTCGCGTCTAAGGAGTTCGTCAGCACGCGCCATGGCGTTTTGTGCGTAACAGTTATTCCCATCCTGCTCGAAAGCTTTTTGACGATAGCCTCTAAGGCGCGGCTGAGATGAAAAACGCAGGCCGTACTCTCTTCGACAGCCAAACATCTTCCGGCGCTGGCAATGTCTGCATGGGCATTCCTGAATTTGTCGCCGAGCTTGAACGGATCAGTACCCTCAACCGCGCCTCTGCGCGGGTCAGATTCGTTGTAGAGCTTAGTCATTTCCTCTGAAACGAAGAGGAAATCCTTCCGCTTCAACTCTTCCCGCAAGCGAACCCGCAACTGAATGCATTCAGGAGCTACCTCGCTTAGTGGTAGATTGAGGATATCGATCATTTGTCGCAGGGTGCCGAGCTGATCCTGTACGGATCGCATGCCGGTTTCTCTGGCGAAATACGTCACCGTGTTTAGGAGCGTTTCGAATGGCCCGCTCGCCATGCTCCCGGTGGTTATGTTCTCATTCCAAGTCCCGTCCGGATTTTGGGCCGCGACCATGCAAATCTCATCGATCTGCTCCATAAAATGGACGAATAGAAAGCCGTATGCATGCAGCATGTCCCACAGGCTCCATAGCCTGCCGGGCGTACAATGAACCCCGGCGCTACTCATGGTAGCGTTCCCCGCATTGCAAATACAATAACGGCACTGGTTAGCGGCTTGCCGCGACAGCGCTCGGCTTCGGCGGTGCTGCTAGACCCTTGCCTGCTCAGTGCTTCGTTGCTCCCATGCACGCTGTTCAAGATGGCGCCGAGCGCGGCTAACGGGATCTTCGTAACGCTTGATCGCCTCGAGCTCTTGCTCAAGGCGATCAAGTAGCGGCGCGTATTTATCCCCATGCAGGATGATCACCTCGGAAACTAGCGCGATTGCTTCGAGCAGTCGTTTCTCGGTGATCGGCATGCTCAAACACGATGCCCTGGCTTCACCAGCTGCAGTTTGCAGCCGACGATCTGAGCGCGGCCGCCGGCGATGAGGCGGTCGGCTATTTCGCTCGTGATCCTCCTGGCGCCAAACCGCCAACCGCCGCGCGGATGCCGCTCGAAGGGGCAGTATTCGAGCAGCGCAAGCGCAATGTAGTGATTGCGTTGAAGGCGCTTCATCAGGGAAGGGCCGCTCTTAAAGGCTCGGCCCGGCGAGCTGCTGCGCCAGCGCGCGGGCGTCCGCTACGTGCGCCCTGATCTGCGCGCGGGTGAAGCCCTTGCGCTCAAGATCGTCTTCCGTGAGGCCGCCCTCGCGATAGGAAGCCTCACGCATATCATCGGCCATACGCTTGACGGTCTCGCTGGGCGAGAGCGGTGCGCGCGGTTTTACGAGCGCGGTATCAATGTAGTGAGGCACGATGGTGAGAGCAGAGCGCGCGCGGCCGGCAGCGGGAAGGCGATTGCAGGAAGTTCGTCGCATGGGAGTTCCCCGTTTGTTTCACGGGAAACAAAATCACACCAGTTCGGTGATGCGTCAACACCAAAATGGTGATAGATTGGCGCGCGGTATCATGGGGCGACTTCGCCGCCTCAGCTTAGGTCGTTGATTACGCGACCGACGCGGCCGACAATGAGGGTTTCCCCGGTCATTTGCAGCGTCTCATGGTCAGGATTTGTCGAATAAGGCTGCAGTCGAGGCGGATTGCCGGCTCGGTAGCGTTTGAACGTTGCTTCCCCATCCGGAGTGCCGAATACGTAAAACTTGTCTGTGACGACCCGATGGTCTGCGAGGTTCACGCAGATATAGCTGCCATCGGGAGCGATCCTGTCCATCGAGTCTCCTTGCACCTCGAGAACAATCCAGTCTCCTTTAGGCAAGTCCGCCAAATATACGTACTTCCGGACGTCGGATTTTTTCACTCCTTCCTGTTGGGCTAGCCTGCCTGCGCTCACCCAAGACAGCAGCGGGGCTCGGAATGTCCGCAAACTGGGAAACACCAATTTTTCTGGCGATGTTCGCAGTGGCGGGGCGAGGCGCTCGGCCCATAGCGCGGTCATCTCCCGCTCGCCTTGGAGGAGGCGATTTATCTGCTGCGGACTAGTGCCTGCGGCCTTCGCGAGATCGGCTTGCGTGACGTCCGGTCGCCTCGCCAAGGCATGGGCCAGACCGTTTGGATATTTACCCTTCATGGCGGGATGTGGCACCAAAATGGTGTCATGATATAGCACCATTTTGGTGAGCAAATCTTGCTAATCATCACCAAAATGGTGTTGAACTGCCGTCATGCGCTTCGATGAGTGGATGACCAAGCAACGTGAGACCAACCCTGGCTTCGCCCGGAGGGCGGGTTGGTCCGGTGAAACGGTTCGCCGTTACCGCAGCGGCGAGCGAGAGCCTGACCACGCCGCAATGGCAACCATTTTCGCGCTGACGGCTGGCGACGTGACTCCAAATGATTGGGTCGGGGTCGGTCCCCGTACAGAAAACGCTGAGCAACTGAACACATGACCCGCAGCGTAAAACCCGCGCGGGGACAGTCAAATCCCGCCACTGACAAAGTCGTCAGTAGATCGCGACGAAGTCGTCAATCATGGCTGCGCGTGCTCGACGTGCTGCAGAAGCGCTTCAAGGTTGATTTTGTTTGGGAAATGCACGTTCGGACGGGACGGTCCGAGCGCGATTGTTACCGGTGGAAAACCGGAAAGGCGGCGCCGGATTTCGAGGCGCTGGACCGGCTGATCAACAGCGACGTTGGCGACCTCGTGCTCCTGACCATGACAAGGGGCAGCAATCAGCCGTGGGCGGTTGCCATGCGCCGAACCTACGAAATCGCCAAGGCGCGCGTGGACATGGAGGCGGCACAGCGTCGGCTTGCCGCGCTGGAGAGAGGGATCATTCCATGATCACAGAGCGGCTTTCAGACCCGCAGCTCTACACGTTGATGAGCATCTTTCTCGGCCTCGGTCTAGCGGCTGTTCTGAGCGCTATCGCTTGGCCGAAGCAGGACGCACAGGTCGATATCGGCGCCGGATTTCGCTGGGTGCGCCGATGACCAAGAAACCGGCCGCAGAAACCCGTGCGACGACGATCGCCAAAGACCAGCTGAAATCGATCATTGAACGGGTCGAGCGGTTGACCGATGAGAAAAAGACGATCTCCGACGATATCCGCGACGTGTTCGCCGAGGCAAAGGGCAACGGTTTCGACGTCAAGGCGCTGCGCGCGATCATCAGAATCCGACAGCAGGACCCGATTGACCGCGAGGCTGACGAGGCGATCCTCGAGACCTACATGCAGGCGCTGGGGATGCTGTGATGCACGGCTCTTTCGCCAGCGCGGTGCGGCCGAGCGAGATCGCCTCGATCGAGCGCCTGCTCGATTCCGGGCTGACGCCGTGGCGCCGGATCATCCTGTCGGCGCGCGATAACGTCTGGTCGCTGGTCGATGCCTGTGATTACGACTGGCTGTCGAAAAATACCTGGAACGTGTCTTGGGGCTCGCGCACGCCCTGGCAGCTCTACGCGAAACGCAACGTCGGGCCTGATCGGGCGACACTGCGGCAACACCGCGAGATCAAGATCGTGCGAGATCCGCGCTCCGAGCGGTTCATGCGGACGCATCACGTCGACCACGGAAACGGGCAAACGCTCGACAACCGCGACGACAATCTCGCCTGGTGCACCCACAAGCAGAACATGAAGAACCGTCGGCCGCGCGCGGCGATCCCTTCGCTCGAGCAGATCGTCCTCGAGCTGATGCGCGTTCACGACATCCCGTTTCCGCAGGAGGTTCCGTTTTGACCGACGTTCCCGCATCCGAAGGCATGGGGCTGACCCGTCGCATGGTCGACGCGCTGACCGCGATTACCGAGTTTGTCGGCCGACATGGCGTGATGCCGTCGCGCCGCACATTGGCCGATGCGATGGGCTGCTCGCCGAACAATGCGAACCGGCTTATGCAAGGCCTGGTCGAGCGCGGCGAGTTGTCGACGGTGACGCAGGGCGGCATGATCGCCGGGTTCGGCCGCGAGGGCGTGCTGATCTCGGTCCGGCGGAATACGGCGGCAAGGCTCGCGGCGTTCTCCGTTGCTACGCGCGACAAGGTGACCGCTATCGCCGACGATGCGATCAACCTCCACCTGGACATGCTCGAGGGCAACGTCGCGGCGATTGCTCAATGCGGTGACGGCGTCGCAATTGTCCTCAACGACGAGGAGGGCGCCGCGTCATGACCGAGCTCGTTCGCTATGAAGCTGCGCGCCGTGCCCTGGCCGAGGCTGTCGCCGTCGACGAGGTCCTCGAGATCCGCGACGAATGGGAGGCGATCCGGCTCGCCGGGCAGGTCGCCAAGGACGTGGAGCTGCAAGTCCACGCGGCGAAGATCCGCTTTCGCGCCGAGCGCCGCCTCGGCGAGCTGGTGCGCGAGCAAAAGAAAACGGTCGGGCTCGCCAGGGGCGGCCAGCCCTACCAGTCCGAGCGGGAACAGGTAGACCGGCCGGCGACGCTGGCCGAGGCCGGCATTGACAGGAAGTTGTCGGCGCGCGCGCAGCGGATCGCCGAGATGAAACCCGACGAATTCGAGAGCGCGCTCGTCCAGCACGAAAGCGAGATGCGGTCAGCAAAGGGCCGCGTTTCGATGGATCTGACCAAGGTCGCCGCCGAGGAAAAGGGCCGTGAGCATCGCCGCAATGTGGCGCAGGCGCTCTCTGACGTCTCGGCGCTACAACCGACCGGCCGCAAGTACCCGATCATCTACGCAGATCCGCCGTGGCATCGAAACCAGGGCGTCACCAGCCGTTCCTATGAGAACCATTATCCGACCCTGCCGTGGTCGGAGATCTGCGAGCTGCCGGTCAAGGACATGGTCCTGCCGGACGCCTGGCTGTTTCTCTGGATTCCGCGCGCGCATCTGCTCGCCTGGCACGAGGCCGAGATCGAGGCGACGGATCTGCGGGCCGGCGAGGTCATCAAGGTCCGCTGCCAGATGCCGCTCGCCTCGGCGGTCGCGCTGTCGTGGGGCTTTGAGTCCTACTCGACGGCCTTTGTCTGGACGAAAAACGACGACGAGCATCCAGACGAGGCCGGCGGCGCCGTCCTGGTGCGCGACCAGGACGAGCTGCTGCTGCTGTTCAAGCGCGGCAAGGGCCTGCCGAAACCGGCCAGCGGTGAAAGGTTCGGCTCCAACCATCGCGAGCGCTCGAGGCCGCTCGGTCACTCGCGCAAGCCGGAGCATTACCGGCGAATGATCGCGGCGATGGGCGGCGGCGTGCCGGTGCTCGAGCTGTTCGCGCGCGTCGACGCCGAGAATCCTTTGCCGGCCGGCTGGAGTGCATGGGGCAACCAGGCCGCGCCGGCTTCACAGTTAGCGGACGCCGGAACTCACGCCGGCGATCCTCCAGCCCGTTGGGCCGGCGTTGCCTCGTTGCCGATCGGGGAAGTCGTTTCGGGCGTCGCCGTCGCTGCCGGCCGCGCCGATACAGCCGGGCCGCCGGCGAACCGACCTGGAGTCAATTCAAACGACGATGGCCTCGACATTCCGGCGTTTCTGCGCCGTCAGCCGGTGACGGCCGAAATATCGGGCCAGCGCACGGGACAGCCAAGGCTTGAGCCGCGCGTATGACGGACAGAATCTCGCTGACCCGCCAGATCGCCGCCGTCGAGACCGAGATCAAAGATCGACGCAGTGGCGCGAGGACCAAGCTGAATCCATCCGCTGCGCAGTACCAACGCGATGGCCTCGAGGCCGCCGCGAACACGCTGAGATGGCTGCAGCAGAACGAGGCGCGCATTAAAGGGGCGTTGAGGCAATGATCGTCGTTCGGGTCGAGCTGCATTCCGCCATCACGAACAAGGTGACTGAGATCGCGCGCATGCGCATCCGCAATAATGGCGGTACGCGCACCATCGGCCGCTACGCTGTCGAGACGCTGCGCGGCCGATCGCGAGACGATCTCGATCGCGGTCTTTGCCAGCGTTCCGGCGAGGTGAGGGACTACCCGCGGCTACGAATCCACGTCTGGCACCTTGTGGCACGTGCGCTGATCGCCACGCGCTATGCCGGCGGCGCCGAGATCGAACAGCAAGGCGATCTGCTGGGCGAGGCGGAGCGGTGACACCAGCGACGGAAACTTCGCAAGTTGCGAACATCAATCCGGGCTCGACCCGGCACCGTTGGGGCGAGAAGGTCCGATTTCCGCTCAAGACCGAGCAATCTTGCTTTCGCTGCGAGATGGTGAAGGTAGGCCGGCACGAATTCGAGGGCGGGCGCGACCGGTACTGGACGGAATACTGGCGTGACGAGGAGCGCATCCACTGCGATGCGACGCCGACTTGTGACGCGCGACTCGAGGTGCAGACATGAGCCGCGCCGGGCCCGTGCTGCGGGCGCTGACCGCGGAAACTCCGGAGGCTGCGCGGCTCGCAGATGCGATCTGCTGGCTGGTCGTCAAGGGCAAAGAACTCGGCGAACTGTCGCCGCGCGGCCTGCGGCCGGAATGGCTTGTTCGCCTGGCGCGTGCGGTCGAGGTCGGCGCGCCGTCGCGCATGACCGGCGAGGAGATCGCCGACCACATCCTGCAGGTGCCTGCAGCGTGAAAATTCAGTGCTGTTGCGTCGCGTTGAACCGACTTTTTCATCAGGAATCAAAGTTATGACGACCGCGAAAAAGCGGGCGCGACGCATCGCCTCGGACGAGGCGACGGCTTGGGCGCGCAATCTCGAGCTCGGCAACCCTTACGCAAAAAGCGTCCTGCGCGCGATCGGGCAGTATGTCGACGGCGATGGTCTCTGCTGGGTCGGCATTCCCTCGCTGGCGTCGGACTGCGATCTGTCGCAGGACACGGTTCGTCGGCGGCTTGCCTGGCTCGAGGAGGTCGGCGCGATTGGCCGGACGGCGCAATGGCTCGACGAGAACGGCCGCCGCAATGGCGAAGGTCGCGGCAAGCGCACCACGGATCTGATCCGGTTGCTGGTCGACGCCGATACCGATGCGATCGAGGCGAGGGCCGCCGGGCGGCGCTACGTTGACGAAACGCCTGCAAATTCAAGGGTGATTAGCCCTAGCAGGCAGCAAGGGCTAAATTCCGACGCCGAAACGGTTAGGACTCCGTTAGCCCTCGGCCAGCCCTCGCAGCTGTGCGACCACCTAATCTCTGAACCTGAACCGGAAGATCCCCCTAAGTCCCCCTCCGGGGGATTTCCGGACGATCACAAGGCGATCGAGGAAGGCGAGCCGGTCGAGTTCGCGGCGGCATTCGAGGGCTATGTCGGGCATGAGATCATGCGACGCGACCTGGCGCTCGAGGAATTCCGCCTCCTGACGCCGGACGATCGCGCCTGGTGCGGCCATGCCGTGTCGCTCTACATGGCGAAGCTGCGCGAGCTCAAACAACGCCGGCCGATGAATTTTCATCTCTGGGTGCGAACGCGTGGCTTTCGCGAATTCGCGGCGCCTGGTGCCGCGCCAGCAAAGGCAGCGCCGCCGCAACGGCGGTTCGTGCAGGGCGACGAGCTCAAGGGCTTGGCGGTGGCGATGCAGATCGCCGAGCGGCGCGAGCTGCGCACTATCCGCGAGCAGGATCTCGGCGAGGGCATCTGGACGCAGCTTGCGGAGCGGGCTGACCTGGTCGCGATGGCCGAGTTTGCCTGCGCCGATCGCGAGGCCTGGCAGGTCGTCGACCTCGGTACGCCGCAGTTTGCCGCCTGGCGCGATCGCCTGGCGCTCTGGACCGGCGCCGAGCCGCAGGCCGAACGGATATTCCTCGAGCCGTTTGATCCGAGCGTCCATGGCATTTCGTCGTCGAATCCGAATTTCCGTTTGAGGAAGTCAAAACAGGGCTTTCGCGTGCCGGCGCCGTGGCCGCCGCGCCGCGATGGGACGTGGCAAGTCGCAGGGGAGAGCGAATGAACATGCAATACCGCATGGGGCAGATCGTCGGCTATGTCGAGGCCTCCGGTCGATTGTCGGTGCCGGCGATGCCGGAGAGCTGGCGCGTGCTGCAGGTCATGCCTGGTCGCGATGCCAAGGTCATCAAGGCTTTCGGCGAGCGCTGCATCAGCGGTTGGTCGCCGACCGTCGTGCATTTCGTCGAGCGCGGCAGCGGCCAGTCGGCGCGACGCCCGCATCTTGGCCGCAGGATTGAAAAGCCGTTTCTGCCTGGCCTGATCTTCCTGCCTGACTTCGAGCTCGGTCGCCTCGCTGAGATCCGCAGCATTCCGGACGTCGACAATCTGCTCGAGTTTGGCGAGCTGCGGTCGTGGCTCAACGCGACCGAAATGCAGCTGCTGCGGGATATCGTCAAGATCGAGAACATGCTGCCGTCGCGCCGGCGATGGGCTCTGGCGCAGCTGTTCCTGCGCTATGGCTTCATCAGTGTCGCCGAGGTCAAAGACCAAACCGAAATGAGGGTAGGGCGCGAGATCCGCGTCGCCGAGGGCCTGTTCTCCGGCTTTCGCGCGCTGATCGAGCGAATTGACTCAAAAGGCCGACTCACCGTCTTAGTCAGCGACGGAAAGCACGGCGTCAAGGTAAGCGGTTTGACCGAGGCGCAGATCGAGCTGATCGACTAATTCGCGGTGCGGTGCATGCGCGGCAGCTCGACTAAAAGTGCGGAGCCTGATTCCAGGCGGACGCGCGAAGCGCGCCTCAACCTCCTTACTGAATCGAACGCCGCAAACGCAGCTAGGGGCGCGTATGTCGGCTTGGCAGCCATTGCATGTCGGTTTCGAGCCATGAGCGGAAGTGCCACGATGGAAGAGCAGCGAAGCAAGTGTGGTTGGTATGTCACGTCGGAACGGCGATTTCGCAATTAAGCCCTTCCGAGCGCCAGTCAAAGCGCAACCTGCCGCCGAGTGGTTTGATCGTTCCTTCGATGAGGCGACTACCAAAGCCCTTGCGTTGGGGCGCCTCTACCCTCGGCCCGCCTAGTTCGGTCCAGCGGAGCACCAGCTGTCCATCATCGGCGCGGGACCAGTCCAATTCTATCCGGCCGCTTTTGTTGGATAGCGCTCCATACTTGATAGCATTGGTCGCCAACTCATGCAGGACAACAGCAATCGCTTGCGCCGCGGTAGGCTCTAACACGGTTTGCAGACCGTCCATCCGAACCCGCGTGCCGTGTTCATCGAGATAAGGGGCGAGTTCTTGCTTGGCAATCGCCGAGACTTCGGCGCCTATCCAGCGCGTTTCAACGAACAGCGAGTGAACATTTGCCATCGCTTGGATGCGCCCGCTGATCACCTCCTTGAGGCCCTCGGAAGTGTCGGACCGAGAAAGATTGATGATCGCCTGTACGTTCGAGAGGATGTTCTTGCTTCGGTGCTCCGCCTCGCGAGCGAGAATGGCAATCTGCTCCTGAGCCCGCTTTTGCTCGGTGATATCCCTAGCAATCTTCGATGCGCCAACGATGTTGCCGTGGGCATCTTTGACGGGAGAAACAGTGAGAGAAACGACGATTAAGCCACCATCCTTACGTCGCCGAACCGTCTCGAAGTGGTCGATCCGTTCACCACGTCGGATGCGCGTTAAGATCTCACGTTCTTCGCTCAGTCGGTCCTCCGGGATCACAAGCGTAATGGGCCGACCGATCGCCTCGGAGGCCGAGTAGCCAAAGATGCGCTCGGCCGCCCTGTTCCAGCTTGTAATAATGCCGTCTAGATTCTTGCTAACGATCACGTCGTTGCTGGATTCAACTATGGAGGCCAGCAAATTGGCCAAGCGCTCGGCGCGTTCGCGAGCCGGCTCGTTGACGAGAGGCCTGCGTTGAAGTCCCGACTGGTCTTTGGATTTCAATGAGAATTCCCGAAATGTAGATGCTGCACTGCCGTTGGCGACTAATCATAGCACCAAAAAGGCCCAAATGCCTCCGTTGGGCCAGCAGCGGAAGTCGACGTGAGCTGGAACCAAAAAGACCCCAACTGAGGCCCCATCATCCGCGTTTAACCTATCCGTCAACTTTAGCGATCCGAGAGCGGCCGTGAGTCCTCCAAAGGACGGCATCTCCTTGCTAGACTCCAGGCCGATCATCGCAAGGTGGTCGGCTTTTCCTTTTATGGAATGCCGCGGCAATCTTGGAAAGCCTGGTACAAGCTCGCGCGCTGGCAGGCGCTACGTCTCCGTATCTTTCTGCGCGATCGCTACACGTGCCAGCGCAAGGCCTGCGGCAGGGTCGAGCCGAACACGTCACAGCTGGTCTGCGACCATGTCATCCCGCATCGTGGCGATGAGCGCCTGTTCTGGGATGAGACCAACCTGCAGACGCTCTGCAAGGCTTGTCACAATCGCGACAAGCAGCGCGAGGAGCAGACTAGCTTGCACACGCGCGGCGTCTGGGACTGAGGGTAGGGGGTGGGCAATTCCTTCGCCGATGCGCCTCCCCGGACCGGCCCATCTCACATTGACGGATTTTTTTTCATCATGGCTGAAGTTTTGGACCTGTTCGGCGATCCTGTGCCGGCCAATTGGGGCGGGCGCGGTCGGCCGGAGCATGTCGCCAACCAGCAAAACCGGAATCGCGTCAGCCTGTTAGTCGCGCTCGGTTGGAGCAATGAGCGGATCGCGGCGGCGCTTTTCATCACGCAGCCGACGCTGCGCAAGCATTATTTTTCAGAGCTCAAGTTTAAGGACGTCGCGCGCGATCGGCTGGTCGCGCAGGTCGGCGTCAAGTTGATGGACGGCGTCAACGCCGGAAACGTCTCGGCGATCCGGGAATTCCAGAAGTATCTCGAGCGCAACGATCTCATGTTGTACGGCCAGACGCAGAAGCCTGCGAAGGCCGCGCCGGCGGAAAAGCCGGCTGAGAAGATCGGCAAGAAAGCCGCGGCGCTCGCGGCGGCGCATCAGCCCGACGTCGGCACGCCGCTCGGCGAGCTCATGATGCGGCGCCAGCAAGCAGGGACCTCGCATTGATGCAGACCTCGATCGAGGCTGCGGCGCCAGCCGCCGCAACGTGGGATCTGTCGCGCGTCGATTGGGCAGAACGCATCCGCGACGGCCGCTCGCTCATGCCGGATATGCCGCTGTTCGCAGGCGAGGCGGACATGGCGCAGGCGTTCTATGACGAGATCCAGCTGCCGGACGTGCCTGGCAAGCCAAAGATGCGGACGGCGTCCGGTCCCTGGTTTCGCGAGCTGGTGCGCGCGGCTTTCGGCAGCTGGGACGCGGTCAACCAGGTCCGGTATATCCGCGACATTCTCGCGCTGGTGCCGAAAGGCTCGTCAAAAACGACCAACTCGGCCGCGCTGCTGATCGTCGCGATGCTGATGAACTATCGGCCGCGCGGAAAAGCGTTGTTCGTCGGGCCGACGCAGGCGATCTCGACGCGCGCTTATGACCAGGCGGTCGGCATGATCGAGGAGTCGCCGGACCTCAAGCGGCGGTTTCGCACGCACGATCATGAGATGATGATCGAGGATCTCGTTACTAAGGCCGAGGCGCAGGTCAAAACCTTCGACGTCAACATCCTGACGGGCGCGATGGGCCTGTTTTTCGTGCTGCTCGACGAGATCCATCTGCTCGGATTCAACGCGAAGGGCGCAAAGGTGCTGCGCCAGATCCGCGGCGGCCTCGATAAGACGCCGGAGGGCTTGCTCGTCATGACGACGACGCAAAGCGACGACATTCCGGCCGGAATTTTCAAGTCCGAGCTGAAATTTGCGCGCAACGTCCGCGACGGGAATTATCGCGGCAAGGTCATTCGGCCGATGTTGCCGCTGCTTTACGAGTTTCCGGATGACATCGCGACGCTGACGCGCGAGGAGCGGAAAAAGGGCGTCGAGCCGCGCTGGATGGACCCGGTCAACTGGCCGATGGTGATGCCGAACCTCGGCCGCTCCGGTCCGACCCTGGCGGAGCTCGTCGCCGATTGGGAAGGTGAGCGCGACAAGGGCGAGGAGGCGATCCGGATCTGGGCGTCGCAACATCTCAATATCGAGATCGGCCAGGGCATCAATAACGAGGGCTGGGGCGGTGCCGATCTCTGGGATGCACAGGTCATCAAAGGGCTTGATCTCGACGCGATCCTGGCGCGCTGCGACGTCGTCACGATCGGAATCGACTCGGGCGGGCGCGACGACCTGCTCGGCCTGGCGGTCATCGGCCGCGAGCGCGGTACGCGCCATTGGTTGTCCTGGTCCTACGCATGGGCAGATCCGATTGTCCTGGAACGGCGGAAGGACATCGCGAGCCAGCTGCAGGATTTCGTCGAGGAAGGGTCGCTGACGATCGTCGACATGGCCGACGCGATCGCGGATCTCGGCGTCCTGGTCGCTCGCATCGTCGCGAGCGGCTTGCTGCCGCAGAAAAACGGCGTCGGCATCGATCCCAACCAGGCGGCGGCGATTATCGAGGCTTTGACCGCTGTCGGCGTGACCGACGACATGCTGCGACGTCTGCTGCAGGGCTCGGCACTCGCGCCGGCCGTCTACGGCCTCGATTTCAAGCTCGCCGACGCGACATTCTGGCATGCCGGGCAGGGGCTCATGTCCTGGGTAGTCGGTAACGCCAAGACCGAGCGCCGCGGCAACGCGGACATGGTGACCAAGCAGGTCGCCGGCTCGGCAAAGATCGACCCGTTTATCGCGTTGCTCGAGGCCGCGATCCTCATGAGCTGGAATCCAACGGCCGGTTTGCTCGTGACCGGCGCTGATATCCTGACGGTGATCTGATGGGAATTGTTCGGAGCGGGCTAGGCTCGGCGTTTCGCGCTGTCGCAAACGCGTTTGATCCTGGCGCGCCACGCGACATGAGCGATCCGCAGTATTGGGCGGATTTTGGCGGTCGCATGTCGCTCGCTGGCGTCGAGGTTACTGACAGCAACGTCAGCCAGCTCGGCGCCGTCCAGGCCGTCCGTCACGGCCTTTCCTCGGCGATGAAATCGCTCCCGGCGTCGGTCTATCGGCGCGGCGCGAACGGCGCGCGCGAGGCGCTGCCGGATCATCCTGTCACCAGGTTGTTTGCGGCGAACCCGAACGCTCGCCAGACGCCGGCCGAGCTCGTCGGCGAGCTCGCCTGGAACGTGTCGTACTACCGCAATTCCTATTGCGCGATCCTGCCGCCGGGCGATCCGCGCGCGTCGGAATATTACGCGGTTGGCGGCCTCGAATGGCTGCATCCGCGCCGGCTCGCGATGGTCGAGCGCGGCGTCGACGGGCGCCTGTATTACACGTTCAATCCGCCGGCGACGATCGTCCAAGGCGCGCAGCTGAAACAGACGACTTACCGCGACGACGAGCTCTGGCATATCCGGTCGAATCCGCTGCGCGAGGATGGCCTGCTCGGCGAGCCGATTTTCCATAGCGCGAGGCATGTCTTTGCGCGCGCGATCGCCGTGCACGATTACGGCGACATCTGGTTTAAGAACAACGGCCAGTCCGGCGGCACGCTCGAGCATCCCGGCGTGTTCAAGGACAAGGCCGACCGAAACGAGTTTCTCGAGAATTGGCGCGCGGCCGGGACCGGGATGAACCGGCACAAGGACCGGCTGTTGACGCATGGCGTCAAATATAACCCGATCAAGGTGACGAATTCCGAGGCGCAGCTGCTCGAGACCGAGGACGCGGCCGACACTGCGGTTTTCGGCCTTTGGAGCTATCCGCTGCATCGCGCGTCGCGCCTCAAGCGCGCGACAAATAACAACGTCGAGCAGCAGTCGCTCGATTTTGTCGTCGGTTGCGTGGCGCCGCTCGCGATTGAGATCGAGCAGGGCGTCGAGCGGGATCTGCTGCTCGACAACGAAAACGGCGATCTGTTTTTTGAGTTCAACTTTTTCGGCCTGCTGCGCGGCGACCTGCTGAATCGTTATCGGGCTTACTTGATCGGCCGCCAGGGCGAATGGCTGTCGGCAAACGACATTCTGCGATTTGAGAACATGTCGCCGCGGACCGATCCCGGCGGCAATGACTACGAAAACCCGCTGACAAAAGACTCCGCCGGCGGCGCGCAGGGCGTCGACGACGAGGCTGGCGCCGGCGGCGGCTCGAGCTCTCCAAACAAGGACGGCAACGATGATTAGGATTGAAACCGCTGCGCCGGATCTGCGCCAGGTGCTGACGCAGATCACGTCGATCGACGCCCTGGTCGCGCTCGAGGTCTCGGCGCTCGCCGATTGCCTGGCGCGGGCCGAGCAGCGCCAGGCGCAGGCTGTAGCCGCCGCGGCGCAGGCAGCGAGCTCGGCCGGCAAGATCGCCCTGGTCTCGGTCGCCGGCGGCCTGACGCCGCGCGGCAGCTGGTTCGGCTCGAGCCTCTCCGGCATTGCGGCGCAGGTCACGCGTGCTGCCGATGACCAGGACGTCGCCGGCATCATCCTCGACGTCGACAGTCCCGGCGGGACCGTTGCCGGCACGGTCGAGGCCGCGAATTCGATCGCCGCGGCGGCGGCCAAAAAGCCGGTTGTCGCGATTGCAAACACATTGATGGGCTCGGCGGCCTATTGGCTGGGCTCGCAGGGCACTGAGCTCGTCATGGCGCCGTCTGCCGACGTCGGTTCGATCGGCGCGATGATTATGCACCAGGACATTTCCGGCTGGCTCGACCAGGTCGGCCTCAAGATGACGATCGTCCGGTCTGAGCAGTCGCCGCTGAAAAACGAGGCGCATCCGTTCGCGCCGTTGTCGGATGACGCGCAGGCCTATCTGCAGGGCCGCGCAAACGAGGCCGGCGCCGATTTCGTCAAGGCCGTCGCGAGTGGCCGGCGCGTGACGCAGACCAGGGTCCGCGAGGAGTTCGGCCAAGGCCGCATGGTCGGCGCGCGCGAGGCCGTCGCGCGCGGCATGGCCGACCGGATCGCCACGCTCGACCAGGTCATCAGCGGCATGTTGCAGCAGCGCGCGCCGCGGCCGAGCTCGCGCCGGCGATCGGCGCTGGCGTTTGAGTAGTCGGCCGCCGAGGCCGCTTTCCTCCTTTTCAGTTCCTGAGTTGCTCGACCCGCGCCGTCGCCTGGACAGCGGGAACGCGGGCTCTTTCTCCGTCCAGGCAAACCCAAAACCAACCAGGAGTCACTGATCCATGCGAGTGGACATCAAGCAGCTGCGCCAGGCCCGCGCCAACAAGGCAAAGGACGGCAAAACCGCGCTCGAGCAGCTCAATGCGCTGCAGGGCAAGGCAACCCTGACCGACGCCGAGACCGCGCAGGTCGGCGAGCTCGAGACCAAGGTCGACGCGCTCGAGGCCGAGGTCGCCGAGCTCGACAAGCAGATCGCCGCCGAGGAAAAGAAGCTGCGCCGGACCGCGCTGTTCGGCTCCTCGACCGCGCTCGGCGGTCCGGCCCTGGCGACCGTCGTCAACGATATCAATCCGGAGAGGACCGGCGGTTTCCGCAGCGTCGCAGAATTCGCGGTTTCGGTTCGGACCGCAATGACCGGCGGCGGCCTCGATCCGCGTCTCGGCGCGGCGCCGACCAATTTCCAGCAGAACCAGGGCGGCAGCGGCGAGGGCTTCCTGGTGCCGACCGAGTATCGCGAGCAGATCTGGGCGCTCGTTTTCGACGACCAGAACCTGCTGGGTTTCTGCAATCCGGAGCCGACGCAGGGCAACTCGATCGCGATCGCGAAGGACGAGACCACGCCTTGGGGCGCCTCCGGCGTCCAGGCGCGTTGGCGCTCTGAGGGCACGCAGATGATTGCGGACAAGGCCGCGATGACCGGCGAGATCGTCCAGCTGCATGAGCTCTACGCCTTCGTGCTGGCCTCGCAGGAGGTCCTCGACGATGCGCCGCGGCTGCAGAACCGGATCTTTAACCAGGCCGCCAACGCGATCCGCTGGAAGGCGTTTGAGGCGGTCATGACTGGGGACGGCAAGGGCAAGCCGCTCGGCTTCATGAACGCGCCGGCGCTGGTGACGGTCGCAAAGGAGGGCGGCCAGGCCGCGGACACGATCACGGTCCCCAACGTCCTCAAGATGTATTCGCGGTTGCTGCGGATGGGCGGCCGTCCCATGTGGCTCGGCAATTCCGACATTCTGCCGCAGATCGGTCAGCTGACGATCGGCAACGTGCCGGCCTGGCTGCCGTTGAATCAGCCGCTCGCCGGCGCGCCGGACGGCGGCGTTTTCCTCGGCCGTCCGCTGATCTTCAACGAGCACAGTGCAACGCTCGGAGATCTCGGCGATCTGACCTGCGTCGACCTTTCGGGCTATGCGCTCGCGACCAAGTCCGGCGGCGGCATCGATTTCGCCGCCTCGATCCATCTGTTTTTTGACTACAACCTTGCCGCCTTCCGCTGGATCTTCCGGATGGGCGGTCAGCCCTACCTGTCGGCACCGGTTCAGCCGGCCAAGGGCACGAATACGAAATCGCATTTCGTCGCACTCGAGGCGCGCTGATCGGGCTCGGCGAGCTCGTCAGGCAATGACGGCGCGCCGGCCTGACCTGGCCGGCGCGAGTAACAGCCGCGTTCCAGTTTCCCGAAACCATGAGGAGTGCAGATGCACACCAATCTCAAACCGTCGCAGCGCGTCAGCGTTGTCGATTCGATCAACCCACAATCGACCGCTGCCGCGGTTACCACGGGCTGGATCGATGCCGGCAAGTTCCACAACTATATGGCCGTCATCTCGGTCGGCGCTCTCGGCGCCGCAGCGACGGTCGACGCCAAGATCCAGCAGGCGACGTCGGCCGCCGGCGCCGGCGCAAAGGACATCGTTGGCAAGGTGATCACGCAGCTCACGAAAGCGGGCGCCGACGATAACAAGCAGGTCCTGGTCAACCTCAAGCAGGAAGATCTCGACATCAACGGCGGCTTTGGCTTCTTCCAGGTGTCGGTGACGCCGGCCGTTGCCGCGAGCCTGGTCGGCTGTTCCGTGCTCGGTTTCGATGCGCGGTACGGGTTCGCAACCGACAATGATGCGGCGACCGTCGACGAGGTCGTCGGCTGATCCAGCGCGCCTCGGCCGCACCAGGCCGAGGCGCCCTTTCCCCTTCCGGCAGGGCTTTCCGACATGCTCCGCATCTCTCAGCGTCCGGCGGGCTATCCCGTCACACTCGACGAGGCCAAGGCGCAGCTGCGCGTCTCGAGCACGAAAACCGACGCTTTGATCTCCGGCCTGATCGGTGCGGCAACGGGGCATTGTGAGGCCCTGGTCCAGCGCGCATTTGTGCCGCGGACGTTCCAATGGGTGCTGCCGTGCTGGCGGCCTGTGATCGAGATCCCGATCGCGCCGGTCGCCTATGACGCGGTCCATTCGATCAAGTATGTCGATTGGGCGACCGAGACGCAGCAGACGCTCGATCCCGCGAGCTATGTCGTGCAAACCGCGGGCGAAAGCGTCCGCATCTTTCCGAAGTTCGGCGCGTCCTGGCCGCTCGCATTCTCGCATGCGCCGGAGCCGATCGTCATCGAATTCGACGCCGGTTACGAGGATCTTGAGGATCTGCCGGCGGTCGTCAAAACCTGCATCCTGTTGCAGATCCGGCATCTCTACAGCGTCGGCGAGACAAATCCCGCGCTGGTCCGTGATCTCGTCATCGGCGTCAGCGACAAGGCCTGGCAATTGTCGCCGGACGTCAAAACCCTGATCCCCGATGCGGTTTCGCTGCTCATGCTGTCGGAGGTCTGGTGATGGCCGATCGCATCCTCAATGCGCCGCGCAGCGCGCGGACGCTGCTGTTCTGGCCGGCCAAGGCGCCGGAGGAGGTCGTCGAGCGCGGTTTCGATTGGTCCGACGTCCTGCTCTCGGCGGCCGAGCGCACGCGCCTGGCGGCCGGCGAGACCGTGACGCCGGCGGACGGCATCAAGGCCTCTAGCTACGTGCTGCCGCAGGGCATCGTCGCCAGCGCCTCGAGCAGCTCGGCGACCGTCGCCCTGGTGACGCTTACCGGCGGCGAGCTCGGCCGCGTCTACACCATCGCGAACCGGATCGAGACGGCGAAAGGGCAGCAGCTCGAGCGCGTCGTCAAGCTGCGCATTCGCGCGAAATGAGCTCGCGATGGACCGCGTCACGGCGCTGGTCGCGATCGCGCATCTGAAATTGCGGCTCGAGCTGCTCGAGCGGCATCCGGAGATCCTGGAGGGAATCGACATGATCGACATCAAACGGCCGATCGAGCTCGCCGGCATGCGCTCGCGCCTGGCGCGGGCAAAGAAGCTCGAGGCGGATATCGGCGTCACGGGCCAGCGCTACGATCGCGTGCTGGACAAGATCGACGAGCAGCATAAGGCGCTGCAGGGGCACGCCGGCGAGCTCGAGAACAACTCCGCGCAGCTCGACCAGTTGCTCGGCAGCATGATCGCGGGGGACAATGGCGGCCCAAACGATGGCGAGGCCGGCTCGAGCGGCTCCGAGGTCGGCCAGGTCATTACCAGCAAGGTTGACGGTCAGTGACGCCCGACGAGTCCCTCGACCAGCATATCCGCGCGCTCGAGGAGAACGGCGAGACCGTCCTGGTCCGCCGTTACGCCGGCGTCGGGCCGGCGCGTGCGGTTGCGAAAGAGGCGGCCGTCCTGGCGAAGGTCAAGGGCTATCAGCCGCAGGATATCGTCGGCGAGATCCAGCAGGGCGATCGACACGTCATCCTGTTGAATGATCCCTCGGCGCCGGTGCCGGACGGCAAGGTTGCCTTGTCGACCATGCTGCCGTTGTCGAAGCGCGATTTTCTGGTGATCGCTGGCGCCGAGGTCAGTATCGAGGGCGTCGACGACGCGACCAGGCGGATTCAGGGGCAGGTCATCGCTCTCGAGATTCAGGTCCGCGGCTGATGGGCAAGGTATTCGACGAGGCCGACTATCAGCGCAAGCTCGACGCCGCGCGCAATGGGATCTCGACCGGCGAGGAGGCCCGATTTGTCATCACGGGCGACCTGGCCGGCCTCAACGCGCGCAAGGCGTTCCAGGAGGCGAAAGAGCGCGCGCTGTTGAAGGCGCGCAAAAAGATGCTCGACCGGATCAACCAGGAGCAGCAGGACCATGCGCTCAACGATCTGGTTCCGACCGAGGTCGAGGAGATCGTTACCGGGCCGCATGACGAGATCGTCTCGGTCGACGGCTGATGCGCATCGTTTTCCGTTATCTGGCGATGCAGGACATCGTCGATTTCGCGCTCGAGACGCTGCGGCAACGGTCGCCGGTCGGTTCGGTCGGAGATCCGCATCCCGGTCTCTACCGGGATAACCACACGGTTTTCCTGAATGGTCACGTCGTCAGCGACGTTTCCGCCTTCCGGCGCGGCGACCAGATCAACATTTCCAACCCGGTCCCTTACGCGCGCAAGATCGAGACCGGCCGGATGAAAATGAAGGTCGCGCCGAAGATCTACCAGGAGACAGCGTTGATCGTCGCCGCGCGATACGGCAACCGCGCTGCGGTCAAGTTCACGTTCATGCCGGTCCGGTTCGGCGACATCGCGGCCTATGCCGCATTTTCCAAGCAGATCAAGGCCGGCCGGCGCCGCATGTCCGACAAGGCCCGGCGGGCCTCGCTGGTTCGTCAGCCGGCCCTCGAGATCCGCGCACGCTAGAGGTCAAAATCCCCATGGCTGATTACGCCGGCGCCGTCGCAGCGATGCGCGCGCGCTATGAAGCTGGCTTCAATGCGGCGCCGAGCTCGTTCCAGAATGAAGATCCGCCGCAGACGCCCTGGCCGCCGCAGGGGCAGCCCTGGTGCTATTTCGAGGTCGTCGAGACGCTGCGGCGCAAGCGCGGCGTCGGCACGCCTGGCAACCAGACTTGGCTGATTACCGGCAACATCTTCGTGCATGTGTTTGTGCCGAAGGGTTACGGGTTCGCCGCGCATCTCGCGCTCGCCGGCCAGGCTGGCGACCTGTTCAAGGACGCGACGTTCTACAACGCCGAGCCTGGCGCCTGCGTGCGTTGCTGGGGCGAGAACGGCGAGGGGCCGACCGTCCAGGGCGGCGACAGTGCCTCCGACGACGGCAACTGGTTCGGCCTGGTCGTCGTGATTCCGTTCCAGTTCTTTTTCATCGGCTGATCCAAACAGGAGACTGATCGCATGGTCTATCAAAGCAATTCCGCTGGCCGCATCGCCTATAAGGCGCAGGCCGGCCTCGGCCAGATCGCGGCGGGCGGCGCCGGCGCTGCCGTGTTGCCGATCACTGGCGGCCCTGGCGCCAAGCTGTCGAAAGCTGCCACGGAGTCGCAGACGATCCGCAACGACGGCATGTCGATCCGCGGCCGGCATGGCACGCAGAAGACCTCGTCGAGCTACAACTCGGAAATGTGGCTCGGCTCGCATGACGCGGTCCTCGAGGCGATCATGCGCGGCACTTGGGATGCGACGGCATTTAGCAAGACGGAGGCAGATTTCACGTCGCTGACCACGGTCGCAGACGGCATCGTGTTTACCTCTGGCTCGCCGATCGCCATGGGCTTCAAGGTCGGGGATATCTTCCGCGCAGCGAATTTGCCCGACGCCGGCAACAATAACCGAAACCTGCGGATCTCGGCGCTCTCCGCGAACAAGATCACGGTGCCGGAGACGCTGATCGTCAATCCGGCGCCGGATACGAATTGCACGCTCACGCGGCCGGGCAAGCGCTTGACCAACCCGGCGCAGCTGGTCCGGCGCTATTTCGGGATCGAGGAATTCGAGAGCGACATCGGCAAGGCGACCGTGCTCGACGATTTCGTCTGGGGTACGGGCAAGTTTTCGATGGCGCCGAACGGGATCATCACGTTCGATCCGGGCGGCATCGGGACCGGCAAGATCCGGCCGCTGGACGCCGCATACTTCACCAACCCGGCGGAGACGGCCGGAACGCCGTTCGCCGTCGTCGACGCAACCATCCGCCTCGGCGGCGTCGACCTGGTCGAGCTGACCTCGTTCGATCTGTCGCTCGATATCCAGCCGAGCGCGCCGGATGCGTTCGGCTCCGGCAACATCAAATATGCGCCGGACGTGTTCACTGGTCCGCTGCGCGTTTCGCTGAACCTGACCATGCTGCGCAAGGATCTGCAGCTGCTCGCCGATTTCGTCAGCGAAACGCAGTACTCCCTGAACATCCTGGCCGTCGACGATATGAGCGAGCCGAAAAATTTCTTGTCGATCACGGTGCCAAATTTCACGCTCGGCGGCGTCGATCCCTCGGCGCTCTCCAAGCAGGGCGGCGGTCGGACGCAGACGATTCAGATCCCGCCGGCGCTGGTTGGTATCGATACCTCGGCGACCGGCAATAACAGCATGATCTCGTTCCAGACTACTGCTGCGTAGCGTTTGGGTGATCGGCGCCGACCAGGCCGATGGAATGTCTCACGAGACCGGCCGCAGGGTTGTCGGACCCTGCGGCCAACCTTTCCGACAAAAGGGAAACCGACAATGACTGCCGCAACCACAATCCTCGATCTCTCCGCACATTTGCCCGTCGACACGTTCACGCTGCAGATCCGCAAGCCCGGCACGGATACGCCGATCGGCTGGCTGATCGAGCTCGCCGGTCCGGCGCATCCGCAGACGATCGCTCTCAACAATGAATCGACCCGCGATGCGATCGAGAAGGAAAAGGCGATCGAATTCGCGCAGGTCAACGGCCGCAAGTGGAAAACCGAGGATGAGACGGTCGCCGATCGGCGCCGGCAGAACGTGACCAAGGTCTGCCGGCGCATCGTCGGATGGTCGCCAAATCCGACCTTCACGATCGTTTCGCCAGATCCCATCCCGTTCACGCTCGAGAACGCCGTCGACCTGTTCCTGCGGCCGGAGCTCGGCAGCTTCTTCGTCCAGGTGACCGACTACCTGACGAGCGAGCGGGCTTTTACGAGGCCCTCAAGTCAGACTTGAGGGCATTTGCCGAGCGCAGCTTTTTGCTGTCCTCGAGGGCCGGCGACGCCGGCGTGACCTATCGCGAGGTCCTCGAGGGCCTCGTCCAGCGCACCCGAGATCCAAAACGCAGGGCCGAGCGGGAGGCGATCCTGACAGTCCCGCCTATCCCGCGGGCGCTGACATACCTCTGGCGCATCTATGACCGGCTGCGCCGGCGCAAGGGCGGCAACGGCTTCGCGCTGTCGCCGATCGAATGGCAGGACATCGACGCTTTCCTGCGTCCAACACAAACCGACCTGGCTCCCTGGGAGCTCGAGATCCTCGAAATGCTCGATGATCTCTATCTGGTCGATTACTCAAAGCTGCAAACGGAGGAGTGATGGCCGACCAGGTCGTGACCGAGCTCGTCATTGATGCGAACACGCAAGGCGCATCCGATTACGAGCGGGCGATGGATAGTGCCGCAGGCGCCGCGCAGCGCGGCACGGACGCTGCGACCGATTTTAACGTCGGCCTGGTCGCGCTCGGCGCCGGCGCTGTCGCCGCGGCGGCGACGGTCAATAAAGCGCTGGACTATATCGTCAGCTTTAACAAGTCGCTGGCCGACATGGTGACGCTTGCCGATCGCGTCGGCCTGTCGCTCAGGGATCTGCAGGGCGTCCAGTTCAGCGGCCAGATCGCCGGGCTGACCGAAAGCCAGATCAACGCCGGGCTGGAGAAATCGGCGCAGCTGCTCAACGATGCGCAGCGCAATGCTAACTCGCTTTCGAAAGAGTTCGATGCCAACGGCGTCAGCCTCCGCAACGCAAACGGGCAGCTGATTAGCCAGAACCAGCTGCTGCAGATCTCGGCCGACCTGGTCAGCCGCGCGCGCAGTCCGCAGGACGCGACCGCGATCGCGCAGATGCTTGGCTTTACCAAGGAATGGGTGCCGCTGCTGCAGCAGGGCGCCGGCGCAATGGCGGATCTCGGTAACCAGGCGCAGGCCGCCGGCGTCGCCATCGACGACGAGACGGTCAAGAGGGCCGCCGATTTCGATGCGGAGTGGCGCAAGAGTTCGGTGCGGTGGTCGCTCTACATGAAAGAGGCTGCCGCGAGCCTGCTGCCGGTCATGGATGACCTGATCGAGCGGGCGGCGAAATTCTTCAAGTTGCTCGACCGTGACTCGATCGAGAAGGCTGCAAACGAGCAGCTCAGCGCCTTGTCCAACAGCGTCGGCGGACCCAACGCGGATCAAACGGTCGGGCTTAGGATCGATATCACGCCGGAGGCCAAGCAGGCGGTTGACGAGCTCTCGAATGCGGGCTCGCTCTGGGACGGTTGGGTCAAGTTGCTCGGCGTCGTCGCTGGCAACCAGCCGTTAGCGAATTTTAGATCTCTCTCGCCGGATGAGATCAAATGGTACGCCGGGACGGGCGCCTCGATCACTGACACGAGCACTGCGCAAAGCGATTGGGCCTGGCAGAACCAGGCGGCATCGCTCAAGTCGATGCAGGCAGGCCTTACGGGCCTGCAGTTCGGTTCGCGGTCCAACGTTGCGAGCAAAGACACGGGGGAAGATCCGGTAGACCGGGCGATCAACGCACTGCGCAAGCATACCGAGGTCCAGGAGGCCGATACGAGGGCGGTCGGGCTCGGCGATGCCGCACTCGCAGCTTTCCGTGCGACGGCCGCCGAGACGTCCGCGGTGCAGGCTAACGGCGGCAAAGAAACGGCCGACCAGGCCGCGCGGTTCGCCGAGCTGCGCGATCGCGCCGCTGCTGCTGCGGACGCCCTGGCGCGAGCCAAGGCGAGCTCGCAGATCGATTTCGGCGGCAAGACAGCGTTTCTGTCGTCCGACGACGTCGCGATCGCCTCGCAGCTCAAGGGCATCTATGGAAACGACGTGCCGGCGGCGCTGGATAGCACCTATGCGGCTGCGATCCGTACCAACAATGCCTTTAAGGGGATCTCGTCCTCGATCGAGGGCGACCTGGTCAGCGGTCTGACCGACCTCACCACGGGCGCCAAGTCGGTCGGCCGGGGCGTTACCGACATGTCGAATGCTGTCGTCAAGGCGATCGAACAGATGATTATCAAGATCACGATCGTCGAGCCGCTGATGCGGTCGCTGCAATCGGCGGCCAGCAGTCTCGGCCTGTTCTCGCTCGGCGGCGCAGGGGGCGCCGGCGCAACGTCGTCGACGGGCTTTAGCGGAGGCCTCGGCGGGCTCTACCACACGGGCGGCATCATCGGCTCGGAGCCGACGTCAATCCGTTACATCCATGGCGCCTATTTCGACGACGCGCCGCGTTTTCACACGGGCGGCATCGCCGGCAATGAGGTTCCGATCATCGCGCAGCGCGGCGAGGGCGTCTTTACGCCTGGTCAGATGGCTGCGCTCGGCGCCGGCGCCGGCGGCGGGCAGCCGCCGCAAGTCACCATCAACAATTACACGGATGCGTCCCCGGTGGTCGAGCAGGCGCCGAACGGCGACATCACGGTGACGTTGCGCAAGATGGTCGACGGCGCGGTCGGCGACTCGCTGTCGACGGGCACGGGCCGCCGCGTGCTCGGCGACCAGTACGGCGTCAAACCGTTCACGGGGCAGTAAGCAATGGCTTTGCCGGCATTCCCAATCGCAAACGCCGTCATCCTCAAAGACGGCTTCAATCTGCAGCGGTCGCGCGATCCGATCGCGACCGATATGGAGCAGGGCAACACGCGGCAACGTCCGCGGCCTGGCGACAATGTCGGCACGGTGTCGCAGACCGTTCGCTTTTACGCTGACGATTATGACGCTTTCGTCGAGTGGGTTAAGACCACGCTCAATCTCGGAACGGCGCGTTTCACCATCGACGTTTGGCTCGGAACGTCGCTGGCGAACAAGGTCTGCCAGTTTATCAAGCCGGGCTCGACGCTGATCGCCAGCTGGCCTAATCCGGGGCAGGTCGACGTCCGCATGACGCTGCGCGTTTACGACCTCTAGCCCATGCCGACGCACAATGAAGCGCTGCTCGAGGCCTATGCCTCCTGTCCGCCTAGCGCGCGGATCTATTACACGCTCGAGCTCTGGCAGTCGTCATTCGACCAGCCGGCGCGGGTTGTCGCCAATGTCGGCGACGATATGGCCTTTGGCCTCGAGGCCGGCGCGCCGCGCAACGCCGGCGAGACCGTGACATTCATCGCGTGTCCTTTCGAGGCCGGCTACCCGGAGCAAAAGGAAGGGCAGCCGCCGTCGACGACGATCAAGATCGACAACGTCAACCGCGAGCTGGTGCCGAAGATCCGCGCGGCGCAGGGCACGCGGGAATATATCCAGGTGCTCTATCGCGAGTATCTCGGCAGCGACCTGACCGAGCCGGCTTATGGGCCGATCGAATTCGAGCTGCGCAGTGTGCGGATGGTCGGGGCGTCGCTGACCGGAACGGTCATGGTGAAAAACCTGCAGAACAAGCGGTTTCCGCGGCTCACCAAGAATTACGACTATATCCAGTTTCCGAGCCTGCTGCCATAAGTCGGCGCTAGTCTGCCCCTAGTTCGTCGAATCCTCCAAGTTCAACGATCTTTTCAAGGTCGCGAAGCGTGACAATATGGCGCTTGAAATCCAGGACGCCCGAGGCTCGGAACGCCTGAAGGATCCGATTCACATGCACGACGCTAAGGCCTAGTGCATCGGCTAGCTTCGATTGGGTGATTGGGAAGTCAAACTGCTCGTTAGCAACCAGTCCCATCGCAGCAAGCCGCTGCCGCAATTCGGCAAGCAAATACGCCATTCGACCGGCTGCATCTCGCGTTCCTAGGTTAACGATCCACTGCCGGAACCGTGCCGAATCCGTGAGTGTCTCTCGCCAAAGTGCACGCGTTAAGACGGGCCGTGTGCTGAGCGTCTGTTCGAGCCGATCGTGATTTATGAATCCGACTGTTGCTTTCGAGAGTGTAATTAGATCATGGTCCATCCGCTTTATGGCCAAGCCTTGAAGATCGGGCATGTCACCGGCAATATGAAAAGACAGAATTTGCCGCTTGCCATTTTCAGAAACTTTAGATCTGTAAGCGAAGCCGCTCATGAGCACGCAGCACTGAGTGCTAAGCTCACCCTCTCGCACGATGTGCGCATTTCCCGACATGTGCTTTACCGGAGCGATGATGGCACGCAGGGCCTCGACGTCTTCGTCGGGTAACTCAGAGTGTGACCGCAATTTGCGGACCATCATTTCAATGGGCATCCAAGAGCTCCGAGCTTGATTAAGAGCTGAGCCGGTTTCGCCTGCAAAAATAGCGACAACAAGCAATGAGGACAAGATGACGGGGGCCGAGCGTGCGGCACTGCTCTCGCCGCTGATCGGCGAGCCGTGGGCCTGGCAGTCCCGCAACTGCTGGGATTTCGCCTGTCATGTGCAGCGCGAGCTGTTCGGTCGCGAGCTGCCACAAATCGCGGTGCCGGCCGATTTCAGCCGGCGCTGGGTGCTCGAGGAGATTGCCGGCCATCCGGAGCGCGCGCGCTGGCGCCAGGTGCTGGACGGCCCTGGCGGCCTGGTGGCGGCCGCTGACGGCGCGCTGGTCCTGATGGCCCATGCGCGGTTTCCCGCGCATATCGGCGTCTGGCTGCGCCAGGAGGGCCGGGTGATCCATTGTGACGGCAAGGCAGGCGTCGCCTGCGAGACCGTCCTGGCGCTGCGCCAGGTGGGTTGGAAAAGCCTTATGTTCTTCGAGCCGGTGACATGCACGGATCTGTGAAACGATTGCCCAAGCCGCCAGCGCGCTCGCCGGAGCGTCCTCGAGCTCGTCGCGAGCGCCGCAGCGACGCCGCGCGTCAGCCGGTGCTGCATCTGGTGATGCCTGGCCTCGAGGTCGCTCGCGCCGAGCCGCGGCCGAGGGAGACCGTCACGGCCTTCCTGCGGCGGACAGGCTGGGCAACGCGCGATCGGGCTTTCGGCTGGCAGTTCAAGAAAGGCCTGCCGACCGTGCTCGAGATCAACGGCGCGGCCGTGCTGCGCAGGGATTGGCGATCGCGCCGCATCGGGCCGGCCGACGCGGTCCGCTTCATGTCCTATCCGCTCGGCGGCGGCCAGGGCGGCGGCAATGCGGTCAAGCAGGTGATCGGCCTGGTCGCGCTGGTCGCGGTCTCGGCCTTCGCGATCTGGGCCGGTCCCGCACTGTTCGGCGCCGGCACGTTTGGCGCGCTCGCGACGACGGCCGCGATCGGCATCGGCGGCTCACTGCTGGTCAACGCCCTGGTGGCACCAAAGGCCGGCGCGACCAATACGCCGACAGCTACGCAGGACCAGATTTACTCGGTCGCGGCGCAGGGCAATGTCGCCAAGCTCGGCCAGCCCTTGCCGGTCTGGTATGGCCGCGTAAAGGACTATCCGGATTTCGCGGCGACGCCCTGGGGCGAGTTCGTTGCCAACGATCAATACCTCAACGTCCTGCTGTCGCCGACCATGGGCAGCATGCAATACGAGGCCGTCTATATCGACGATACCGTGTTCTGGGACGCGACCAACGGGATTGCGGCGGCATTCAGCGACGCGCAGATCGCGTTCTATGAGCCTGGCAACCCGGTGACGCTGTTTCCGACCAACGTCGACCAGTCGGCCGAGGTCAGCGGTCAACAGCTGCCATCGGGAACCGGCACGTCAGGCGGCCAATTCGACGCGAACGGCAACGGTTTCGGCGCCTCGGCGCGGTCGCCTGGTGACTGGATCGGGCCGTTCGCCGCCAACCCGGCGGGGACGCTGGCGCAATCCCTGGCCGTCGATTTCGTCTTTGCCGCCGGCTGCTACACGGTGAACGGCAAAGATGGATCTATCGGCTATTCCAATGTCGGCCTGACGGCGGAATATGCGACGTGCGACAACGCCGGCGCGCGGACCGGACCTTTCGTCACGCTGTTTTCGATCGTGCGGCAGTACGCCTCGCAGGCGCCGGTTCGCGACAGCGTCAAGGTCGACGTCGCGCCTGGTCGGTATCTTGTCCGGTTTCGCCGCGAGGACGCCGAGCTCGCCGGGACGGCCGGCAGTAACTCGGTGCTCTGGGCAGGCCTGCGCTCGTTCCTGAAAGGAAACAATTCGTTCGCCGACGTCTCGACGATCGCGATCCGGTTGAAGGCCTCACAGTCGACGCAGGGCTCCTACAAGTTCGGCGTGCTCGGCACGCGCAAGGTCCCGGTTTGGACCGGCGCGGCGTTTTTCACGCAGGCAACCCGCAACCCGGCATGGGCGTTTCTGGACGCGGTGACGAGCGGGCAATATGGATCTGGACTGTCGATCGCCAAGGTCGACTTTAATGCCGTCGTGGCTCATGCGGCCGGCTGCGATGCGCGCGGCGACACGTTCGATTATCGGTTTACGACGGCCGTCGCCGTGCCTGATGCGCTGAACAAGATCCTCGCGCCGTCTCGCGCGCAGCATTTCTGGCTCGGCGATACCGTGTCGATCGTCCGCGACGAGTGGCGCGACGTGCCGACCATGCTCCTGACCGATCGCGAGATCGTGCGGGATTCGATGCAGGTCAGTTTCACCATGCTCGGCGAGGAAGATCCTGACGCCGTCGTGGTCGAATATGTCGACGAAAGCACATGGCGGCCGGCGCAGGTGCAATATCCGCCGGACAGCGACGCGTTCACGTCAGTCAATGCTGAGACCAAGCGCGTCGACGGCGTCGTCAACCGGGACCAGGCGTTTCGCGAATGCGCGTTCTATTACCTGCAGTCGATCTATCGGCGCGAGAATGTCGCGCTCGGTTCGGAATATGAGGGCAGGGCGATCACGCGCGGATCTGTCGTCAGGGTGCAATCCGACCTGCCGGAAAACTATGGTTACGCCGGCGCGGTCGTCGGCGTCGCCGGCGCGACGCTGACGCTCAAGCCGGCGCCGGTCTGGGATCGCGGGCCGTTCTATATCCGTTTGCGGAAACCCAACGGGAAATTCTTTGGGCCGGTGCTGTGCAGCCGCGGCGTCGACGATGGGCATGCCGTTCTCGATGCCGCCAGCCTGGCAGCCGCCGAGGCCGCGCAGGCAACCACGCTGCCGGCCGTCCTGGCGCGCGCGGATGGCGCGGACGATCCGTCATTCGATCTCGGCACGGGTGTAAGCCAGTCGCGGCTGTGCGTAGTCCTGGACGGCTCGCCGAGCGGCGACCAGTTCACGCTCAACATGGTGGTTGATGACGAGCGGGTTCATGCGACGGATCTCGGCAATCCGCCGGTGCTGCCGAGCGCGCAATATCCGTCAAACGACAAGGTCCCGCTGGTGTTCGGCCTCAATGCCTACATCAGCCAGGGCACGGCCGAGCCGCGGCTGTTCGCGAGCTGGTTTCCGACCGCGGGCGCGATCTACTACGTCGCCGGCGTCTCCTATGACGAGGGCAAGAATTGGACGCAGGTCTATGAGGCGGCCGAAAACCAGTTCGATACGGTCGTTAGCCTGGCCGCGGTCCGGCTGCGCGTCCAGGCGGTCAACGCGACCATGCGCGGGGCCTATTCGACGGTCGACCTCGAGGCGCCGACCGTCAAGCTGTCGCCGGGAATGGTCACGCTCGAGTCGTTCAATGCGGCCCTGAAAAAGCAGGTCGCGGAGGTCACCGACCAGAATAACGACGAGATCAATGCCGCCCTGCAGCTGATCTCGTCGATCGCCGCCAACCAGGACGCGCGCAACTGGCTCGACAAAAAGTCTCTGCGCTCGGAAATGTCAGCCCGCGTCGGCGCCGCCTTCGCGCAGATCGCCACTGTCCAGACCGTAGCCGTCGACGCGCAGCAGGCCGTCGCGGATCTCGAGACGACTGTCACGGCCGAGTTTGGCGACGTCAATGCGTCGATCGACGAGCATTCGACCGCGATCGCGACGCTGGACGGTTACGCCGCAGCGGCCTGGTCGCTGAGACTGACCGTCAACGGCTATGTGACAGGCATTCAGCTGGTGAATGGCGGCGCCGGCACGTCCGCAATTACGTTCGTTGCCGATAAATTCCAGGTGCAGCTGCCGGGCGTGAACGGTGGCGCGGCGGTGCCGGTCTGGACGATCGGCACGATCAACGGCGTCGCGTCGATTGGCTTTACCGGCAACATGTATCTGGACGGCACGGTTACGGCGCGCATGATGAACATCGGCGTATTGAGCGCGATCACGGCCAATGTTGGCACGCTGACGGCCGGCGTCATCCAGAGCTCGGACGGTAAGATGGTTATCAACCTGACGGCCGGCACGCTGATTATTTCGGAGTGACCGGACAATGGCGGTCCGGATCTATGTCGATGCCTCTCGCGTCACAGTGTCGAAGTCGGGATTTGACGCGCAGTTTCCGCCGGCCGTCGACTACAAATACCTGTCGCTGGACAGTCGGCTGAACCAGGGCAGGCCGCTCGAGGTCGGCCTCATTCCGGCTTACACGTTTCTGAGCGGCGCGAAAGTGTTTTACTCCGGCAGCTACCCCACGCCGCCAGCTGTGGACATTGTCCCCTATAGCATCACGTCAGGGGTTGCGGGATACGGGCAGACGCTCGTCATGCGGGACGCCAACAGCTCAACCGCTATTCAGCGATCGCCCTTCGCCGTGTTGTGCGCGAGGGATGGCTTTACTCCGGATGACTCCGGCCTGGTGTTCGCCCGATACTCTCGGCTGCATGGGTTGGCGTTCAACCTGTTCTATATCGCCTGGAAGGTCTGGTAAGTGGCTCGCCGCTTCTTGATGGGCCTGCATCCGAGCCTCGGGCAATATGGCGCCTGGCTTTCCGTGCCCGGCGTCGACGTCGTTACGGCGACTGCTGCAGCGCAGTTCCTGCTGAAATCGGACGTCAAGAACGAGCAGGTCATCATGTCGGGCAGCATCTTCCTGCCGGCGCTGAGCGGCGATGTTGCGGTACCGTATCCGGCGACGCTGCCGCAGAATCCGTTCGTCGCGTTCCGGACCTACATCGACTCCGGAGTGGTGTCGTATCCCTACCGCCTGGACATGGCGGTGCCGCGGGACATGACCATAGGGGGCACGGTGTTTTATGAGATCTCGAACGGCTTTCGCATCCAAAACAACCAGATGATTTTCAACAACTCGCTGTCCGAGTCCTACGGCATTTATGTCGATTACATGATCTTCAATCGGAGCCTCGGGTGACGCAGCGGGTTTTTATGCAGGGCGGACCGAGCGCCAGGCTGGTGGTCAGCAAGCCGGGCGTGGATGCGGCCCTCGCCAACCTGGACCAGACGGTTTTCGATTCCCGCTGGTCCGGTCACCAGTTCTATTTGAGCGGCACGCTGGACAGCATCAACGACAGCACCGCTCAATTGAATTTCGGAGAGACGCTCGACGCGCCGCCGTTCATGCTGGGTTATTGCGATCCGAGCATTCTTCTAAACCCTGGCACGCAATATCTGCAGTGCGAAGCCTACCGCGGCGGCGGCACTGATTTCTGGATCTACGCGGCCGTGACGACCTCGGCCATCGTGTTTCGGTTCAAGTTCGGCAACCAGCAGGGGCGGCTCTATTTCTCGCTGTTCAGGAGGATCGCGGGATGACCGGGGTAACACTCGACGCGGCATGGGCCGTGCCTGGCTATACGCCGGAGACCGTCGGCGGGCAGGCGGTCGCGGTCAGTCCGGAGGCCGTGACGGTCACGGTCGAGGAGCCGGAGGCGGTCAATAAGACCAAGACGCTCATCCGGCACGACGAGACCGGATTCATAACGCAGGTCATTCTCGACGCGGCGCGGCCGATGGACGAAATCGCCAAGTCGTTCACGGAGGCCGGCATCGATCACATTCTCTATGACGGGCCTGTCGATATCACAGAGGCTTATGTCGACCTGTCGACTGATCCGCCGGAGATCCGACCTAAGCCGGAGGTTGTCGTCAGTGGCGAGATCCGGCCGGTCAAGGCGGACGGCGTCGATGCGCTGCATTTGACGGTCCAGCCGGAAGCATTCACGGTCTATGTGTGGTTTGAGAACAGGCTGGTGCATCAGGCGGACGTGACCGATGGAAACGTCGAGTTCGCGAGCGACCAGGCCGGCACGTTCCGCGTAACCATCGTTGCTCCGCAGCCGTACAAGGTCGGCGCTTTCGAGGTTGTCGCGCAATGAAAATCAGCATCTCGCCGCTGGTCCAGGAGAAGAAACGCGCAGAGCGCCGGATCAATACGTTCCTGATGGTCGACGGTCACGACGTCGCGCATTCGCGCAAGCATATGCTGGCGCTATCAGTCCAGGGCGGTGCCGCGCCGACCGCAGAATTTGAAGAGGCGGCGCGGATCGAGGGCAAGACGGCGCAGGAGCTCGCGGCTGTGATCCTCGCTAAGCCTGACGATCTCATGGTGAAGGAAAACAGGCGCAGGGGCCTCGTCGTGGCTGTGCGCAATGCGCAGACCTTGGAGGAGCTGACCAAGATCCTCGCGGATAACAACGTTCCCGCGCATTACGAGGACCAGCGGCTCGCGCTGCTGCCGTAGGCTCAACACTCAACCAACCAAACAAACTGCATTCGAGGGGTTTCTCGAGATGACGGCACTTGCCAGCTATTCAACCGGGACGGTTTCCGTCGCGTCCGGCGGTACGATTGTTTCCGGTTCAGCGACGATCTGGTCGGGCACGAACGTTCGGCCTGGCGACGTCCTGCAGATCGGCAATTTTCAGACGATCATCGCCGATGTTACCGACCCGACGCATCTCGTCATTCCGCCGTGGGGCGGCGGCGCGCAGGCCGGCGTCGCTTATGTCGTCTGGAAAATGTCGCCGCAGCGCATCGCCGGCGCGCAAGCTATGGCCGATGTTTCGGCGCTCGTCGCGGCGTTGAACACGTCTGGCTTTTTCTGGTTCGTCGACGCGGCGCTCGCTGCGCCTGATCCCTCGCTCGGCTCTGACGGCCAATTCGCGCTGCAGCCATCGACCGGGAAAATGTGGGTTCACGCCGCCGGCGCGTGGTCCTACCTCGGGATTTACCGGGGTCTCGGCATCCCCGCGCCTTACGACAACGCCAAAGCCTACAACCTGATGGACGTCGCCACGATCGGCGGATCTTCCTACGTCTGGATCAACGCGGCCTCGAGCTCCGGTCATGCGCCGCCTGATCCGACCTATTGGGCGCTGCTCGCCAGCAAGGGAGATACCGGCCCACCGGGGCCGCTGCCGTGGCTGCAAACGGCGACATGGGCGACGGGGCAAAACTACGTTGCTGGCCCTCCGGCGAGCGTCGTGGTGCATCCAATCAATAAGAACATCTATCAGTGCCTCGTCGCTCACGTATCGGGAACGTTCGCGACCGATGTTGCGGCGGGTAAATGGCGGTTGATCGGTCAGAGCGCGGCCGAGGGCACCAGCACGAGCTCGATCACGATCGGCGCCGGCAGCATCGGGTTTACGACGCAGACGGATCTGTCATACCAGAACGGCGTTCGCCTTCGTGCTTCGTCCAACGCCAACATTGGCAACTGGCAAGAGGGTGTCTGCACTTACGATCCGTCGACCGGCGCTCTGCTCATGTTCAGAGATAAGTTTGCCGGCGCCGGCACGTTCAACGATTGGAATTTCAACCGGGTTGGTCAGCCCGGCGCCGGCGACTTGTCATCGACCGCTAACCTGTCCGACTTGACCAATAAGCCTGCTGCGATCGTCAACCTCGGCATCCCTGGTCTGATGCTCGGCCATCTGTCCGGATTGAAGATCACGTCGCCGGGCGCTGTGTCGACGTTCAGCGTCAGTGCCGGTATCGCTTGCGATCGAAACGCGGGTGACATGATCGTCCTCAGTGCGACGCTGACCAAATCAAGTTCGGCATGGGCGGCTGGCAACAATAACGGTTGCCTCGATACCGGAGCGCTTGCGAACGGCTTCTACCATGTCTTCGTGATAAAGAATCCGACGACTTCGACCGTCGAGGTGCTCATGTCGAAGAACGCAACCGCGCCGACGATGCCTGCCGGATATACGTTGTTCCGTCGCATTGGCGTCGTGTGGTTCAATAGCGGTGTCAATTTCTCGGCGCTTTTGCAGCGGGGCAGGGAATTTTTCTGGCCCGGTTCAGCGCTGGATATAAGCGCGACGATCGGAACGACGTTGCAGACCTTTGCGCTCGCCAGTTGTCCGACTGGCATTAGGGTGCAAGCTCTGGTGAACATCATTGCGTGGAACGCGACGCAGAACACCGTCTGGTGGACGCACGAAACCGGCCTTACCGACAACGCGCCTAGCTATTCGGTCGGCGGGAACGGTTTGGAAGCATCAACCGCCACTTCCGGCAACGCAAACGACTTGCGCATTTGGACCGATACATCAGCGCAGATCGCCGCGCGATCATCCAATGCGGGCACGTCTTACCGCTGCTTTACGCGCGGTTGGTTCGATCCGTTGGAGGGATGAAGCAGATGGGATTTGTACAGCGAAACAGCGATGGCGCCATCGTTGGATGGTTCGCCTGCGAGCAGCCCGCGCCGATGGTGACCGAGCTGGTCGCCGACGATGACCCGGCGGTGATTGCGTTCCTCAATCCGCCGGCGGCGGTGCCCTCGGCCTGCACCAAGCTCGGCCTGAAACGGGCCTTTGACGAGCTTGGCACATGGGCCGCGGTCAAGGCCGCGATCGCGGCTGACGCGAACGTCCAGGAGGAATGGGATCTCGCGACCGAAATCCGGCGCGCAGATCCTCTGGTGCAGCACATGATCGCGGTCGTCGGCCTCTCCGACGGACAAGTCGACCAACTGCTCATCCGTGCTAACGCCTTGGTCTGACGCCTAGTTTACCGTTAGAGCGGATATTCGAGCAGCGCTAACTCATGTCATCTTTTGATGCTGCCTGGCGTTATAGGCCTCGCGCTTCCCAGTAGGTGGGCGTCCCGTAGTACTGGTGCGTGCGCGTTTCCCAGTCTCGATCCTGCCAGGAGTCGTCGCTGAATTCAGGCGCATCCCTCAGCTGTTGCTCGGTGATGTTGGTTCGAAAACCATTGAGCGAGGTATCAAATTTCAGAGCGGCCCATGGAATGGGATAATGGCTGTGGCCCAAGCCGACAAACCCGCCAAAGCTCATGACGGCGTAAGCGACGCGACCTGACATCTTGTCGATGATGAGGTGATCGATCTCACCGATGTTCTTTCCATCTGCTCCGTAAACCTCGGTACCCTGAATGTCCTCGCTTGAGATGCAATGATGATCCGGATGGGCTGTTGCGCGTGCCATGGCTTTCGCTTCCCTTTGCAAGTGAGTTTAGTTGATTCAACTCGACTACTAGCCGGGGCGTTCCTGACACGGAGAACATTTCACGGCGCGACCAAGGGATTTATTGCGGGCAGGGTGCGTCCGTGCGCGCACACGCGCTGGCTTTAGCTCCGCCTTTGACTGTCAACCTGAAAGTAAAAGCGAACGACCATCACGGGGCCGTCGTCGTCGCGGACCGAGATCTCCATATGCTCAGCATTGCTGCCGGTGGTTGAGGCCAATGCATCTCGGGCCATGCCGCCCAGCGATCGCGCGGCCTCGTTCTGCGCCGCTCCCAAATCTCTGAGATCCTGGCCTTCTTCATCAATGGCGATGCCGCGTTCGTCTTTGAGGTCGAAGTAATATCGAGGCATTGGATGCCACTCGACTGTTATTTCGAGACTTCAAAGCGATTGCCCGAAATAGGTTCCTAACAAGCTGTTTTATCAAGGGAACTTACGCGCTGCGTATCTGAGAACTAGGAACTCTCCCGAGTGACTAGTCAATTGTCGACTGGCCGCCACGCTTCTTCATTCCACAAAGGGACTAACACGATGACCAACGCAGCCATTTCTGCGAGCGCTATCGATTTGCACGGGATCTCCCGTGCGGCGTTTGACTTGATCGTCAGCGCCGAGGTTACCGGCGAGGCCTGGTATTCAAAGCATCTGCGCTGGCCGACCTGGCCCGGCGAACAGTCCGGCGTGACGATCGGCTGTGGCTATGACGTCGGCCAGACGACGCGGCAGCAGTTCCTGGCGGATTGGTCGGGCAAGATCCCGGATGCGATGTTGAAGGCGCTGGCGAAGTGCTGCGGCGTTACGGGGCAGGCCGCTGAAAAGCTGGCGCGCAAGCTGCGCGGCGTCGTCGATATCTCGTGGGACGTCGCGCTCGAGGTGTTCTCGATCCATGACATTCCGCGCTATCTGGCGATCTGCCGGCGGCTGTTGCCGGGCCTCGACGAGCTCTCGCCGGATTGCCTCGGCGTCATCCTCTCGATCGCCTTCAACCGCGACGCCGGCGGCTTCAATAAGCCGGGCTCTCGCTGGTCGGAGATGCGCCAGATCAAGGCCGCGATCGGCAGCGGCGAGCTCGCCAAGATCCCTGGCCTGATCCGGTCGATGAAACGGCTCTGGCCTGACAGCAAGGGGCTGCGCATCCGGCGTGACGACGAGGCAGCGCTATTCGAGCGCGGCCTCGCAACGTCGCATCCGCATGAGCACGCCAAGCTCGCGACGACGCCGGCGCCGGTCGATCCGGACGCCGTCGCGTATGTCCAGGGCCGGCTGCGCGAGCTCGGCTATTACGACGTCGGCCAGGTCGACGGCGAGCAGTCGCCGCAGGGCCGGACCGAGGGGATGATCCTGGCCTATCGCAACGCGCGCGGCTTGCCGCTGACGCCGGCGATCGACGACGAGCTGATCGCCGAGCTCGGCAAGCCGCAGGCGCCGCGGCCGGTCGCCGAGATGCGGGCGAGCGCGACCGTGGAGGATCTCCGCGACGAGGGCTCGCAGACTATTGCGCTGACCGACCAGGCCAAGCGTTGGGCCGGCAAGATCTTCGGCGGCGCGACCGGGCTGGGTAGCGGCGGAATGCTCGCCTGGGTGACCGATCGGGCGACGCAGGTCTCGGCCGCAAAGGATGCGGTCGGCGGCCTAGGCCTGACGCCCGGCGCGATCCAGGCGATCGCGATCGGCGTCGCCGCCCTGGTCGTCGTCGCCGGCGCCGGCGTCCTGGTCTGGTTCGTGGCTAGCCAGCTCGAGCAGCGCCGCCTGGCTGACTACCGCGCGGGGAAACACGCATGAGCTGGATCGTCGCAATCCTCGTGCGCCTGGCGGGCCTCGCCGGCGTGAACCTCTCGCCCTTTGCCGCCGGCGCGCTGTTCGCCGGCTGCCTGGCTGTCGTCGCCGGCAGCGCTGCGATCGTCGGAGGCGCGCATCTCTACAATGCCGGCTTTGGCTCGGCCGAGGCCAAATGCGAGGCGGCGCAGGTCGCCGAGCAGAATGCGCAATTGCAGGCGCGCCTGGCCGAGAGGGATCGCCAGCTCGTTTTCGCCAACGCCCTGCAGCAGCGCGACGCCAAGCGCGCCGCCGCGGCCGAGGCTCAACTCAGTTCTAACCAGGGGGCAATCGATGCAACGCCGGCTAATCCTAACAAGTGTTTTACTCGCGACATGTCTCGCCGGGTGCGTGGCGTCAGGTAGCGTCGACAAGCTGCAGCCTCCGCCTCCGGACGCGCCGAACATTCCGCCGATGCCGGCGGACGTCGCGGCCTGCGAGCGCGCGCCGGTCGATACGCCGGATCGCGATCTCGACGCCGGCGAGATCGAGCGGCTCTGGAAAACCGACCGCGCGGCGCTGGCAAAGGTCAATGCCTGCCTGCGTCGCGCCGTCTGCCAATACCAGGACGTCCGCGAGGGCATCGGCCGCGTTGAGGCCGTCGCCTGCGACAGCTCGGCGCCGGCGGAAAAGCCGGCGTCTCGGTTCGGCCTGTTCAAGCGAAAGAAGGCGAAATGAGCGGCGACGAAACAGCCAGCGTAAATGCTGCCTTGCTTCAAATGGCCGCCAAGATCGGCGGGCTCGAGTCGACCGTCTCGACGCTGCTGCAGACCTGGCAGCGGATGGAAGAGAAGGCCTCGGAGGGCCGGAAGGATCTGCATCAAAAGGTTGAGGCGCTGCGGGCCGACGTCACGACGATGGGCGCGCAGATCTCGACGGCGACCAAGGACATCGCCGAGATGAAGCCGACCGTCCAGGCCGTCCAGAACGTTCGCGTCCAGGCGGATGGCGTCAGAAACGTCAGCCGCTGGCTCTATTGGGCCGCGGTCGGTTTGACCGGCGGCGTCGTCTGGGTCGTGAACAACTTCGTCGACATTCACATCAAGCACTGATGTTCATGCGCGATCGCTCCTCCTAATCTGGGTCTTGATCGAAACCTTTAGGAAGGCGAGGGATCCGTCCGTCATCAGCCTTATTGCAGGCGGGACAGGGCGCGCCGGCGCCGCCGCAAGTGCACGCGTGCGGACCGGTCCAGGGCTGGTCCTGATGGTTCTCACACACCCATCTTGTATCGTCGCACAAGATGCAGCGAGGCTTGCTCATAGATCTTCTCGCACGCCACGAAAGAATGGGTGCCGCACCTTGCCCTCGGCGGATTTTGCGCGGTACTCGATCTCGGCCAGCACCTTCGGCTCAACCCAGATCGCCTTGTGTGCGATGCGCTTGGTGTAGGGCTGCGTCTTTCGGATCAGCGGCGTCAGGCGTTTGCGGAGATCGGCGGCCGACGCCTTGTCAAAGCCGTGGTCGACCTTGCCGGCGTAGATCAGCTCGTCGCCCTTGCGTCGGCCGACATAGATGCCGTCCCAGTCATTGCCGTCGAGCGCAAAGCCCGCGATGGTCAGGGTCTCGCGCTGGGCGCATGTTTTCTTGACCCAGTCCCGGCTGCGGGTACCGGTCGGATAGACACTGTTTGCCACCTTCGACACCACGCCCTCGTACCCGAGCTTGCAGGCGTGGGTGAACATCTTGGGGCCGTCGACCTCGAAGCTTTCGCTGAACTGGATAGCGGTGCCGGCGATCAGCTTTTTGAGCACTGCCTTGCGCTCGACCAGCGGCAGCTTCCGGAGATCACGACCATTGAGGTACAACAGGTCGAAGGCCACCATCACGATCCTGGTCGACTTGCCCCGCAGCTCGTTCTGCAGCACGGAGAAGTCGGTCGTGCCGTCTGCCGAGGGAACGACGATCTCGCCGTCGATGATGGCTGACGATGCGGAAATGTGCCAGGCGTCGTCGGCAACCTTCTTGAAGCGCCTGGTCCAGTCGTTGCCGCGCCGGGTGTAGATCTTCACCTCGTCATGGGCGATGTGGGTTTGAATCCGATAGCCGTCGAACTTGATCTCGTGAATCCAGCGTGTGCCGCGCGGGACTTTATCGATCGGCGATGCCAGGGCCGGCGTGATGAAGCCGGGAAAGATCGCCTTGGTCCCGATCGCCTCGGGCTTCCTACGCTGAAACGCCACAACGCCACTCCACAAACAAAGAGCTGATTCAAACTGGCGCAATCGCAATCGTTCCGCGACAGCTCCGCAAATGGAGCGGTCGATCATAACCAGAGTTGGCCAACATCAACAGGGAGGCCGCGATGGCAAAGAAGGTGAAGAAGCAGACCGCGCGCGGTCGCAAGCAGGACCGGGCGCGCGTCGCCGGCGGTCAGGACTACGAGGTGAGCTATGAAGCGAAGAAGACCGGCAAGTCGGCCGCATCGGTGCAGAAGGCCGTCAAGAAGGTCGGCACCAGCCGGAAGCGGGTTGAGCGGCGGCTCGGGTCGGCGATGAAAAAGTCATTAGGAACGACACCTTCGCAGCGTCGTTAGCAGTGTGCCGCCCACGGCAGAGCGGCATGGACGAGTGGAACGTGCCCCGGCTCTTGCCCCCGAAGACCCGGGGCACAGTCGCGTTCATTTTCATTGGGACAGTCGCTTTGGACAGGAAAAAGCGGCAATTTGTCTCTCCGAGATTCACACGAGTTATTTCCGGGACCGGACGTTGTTGGGATGATCTGGTAACAGGGCGCGCGATTCTCATTTCGTGTTGTTTCAGCCCTAGAACAACGACCGCTGCTTCTCGGTGGACAGCGGCTCGGCGATTTGGCTTGGCCCCAGCATGATCCGGATGCTGGGGCCGCTTTCTTCAGACTGGAGTGAGGGGGCCTTTGCTGCCCCTCGCAGTTGAAGTCGTCACCAATCGGTTCTTAGTTGATACCGATGCTTCAATCTAAACGTCGTGGCTCCCGCGGCGTGCTGGATTCGGTTGAGATCGGCGCCGTCCCTGACCGTCGCATGAAGTCTCCAGTCAGCGTTCGATGGAATAACTTCCACATGGCACACATATTCACCGCCGGGAAAACAGCGAATTTCGCGCAGCGCGATCAACTCCAGGTCCTTCACCGATATTGGCGTTCTCATGCCGTCTAAGCCTTGCCGCCCACGTTGCCTTGAACGGTAACTGATCAGGCCGCTTGGGCTAACCGAGCGAGATCAGCCTGCAGCCGTTCCAGGTTGCGCTTCTCTTCTTCGATCCTTTTCGCGAACGTCTCCCGGTCCTGTTCCGATTCGGCTGTGTCCAACAAAAACAGATAGTGACTGATTACCTTCTGGCTTCCACGTATCAGAAATTGTGTCGTGCTCATGGTAGGGCACCTTCCGATCGACCGGCAGTGCCAGGTGGTGGCCGTTCATGGACGAGAGGGGGAATGTCAGCGGCCAGATTTTCCATCGCCGACGATTCCTCGGACAGACGTCGTTCGATGAAGTTGCGCTCAAGGTCGCTCAGCTGTGTGCTGAGTAGCCATCGATACCGCTGGATGTTGTTGCGATGCGCCCGAAGCTGTTCGAGCTGGCGGTCGATGACCTCGCGCTTTTCTTTTGTCGAGAACTGCCGGGCGCCCCAGCGGGCTTCGATCCTGTCCACAATGTGTTTCGGAAGGTTGATGTCGTTCATGTCACCCTCCTAAGCGGCGAGCGGACGCGCGGTTGAGCGAAGACGACGGGGTCTACCTCCCGGCGGATGATGAGGATCGCTGTCGAGACGGCATAGGGCGTCGAGAATAGCCTCGAGCCTGACCGGTGATCGTAGATCCCGTGGTGCCCGTAAGCCGGGACGGCACGGAACCGCGGCAGCGTCAGACGCCCATGACGCCAAGAGAGCGCGTTTTTCTTCCGTGGTCAGGGACAGATCAGCCAGGACATCTCGGGGATGACTAAACCGCGCCTCTTTGCGGTCAGAAACATACAAGGAAATCACGTTCGCGGTCGTCGGCCGCATGTTTGCCTCCGTTCAAAGACGAGAATGAATGATTGAAGCCGCGTGCGGCAGATCCGGACGCGGCTTCGCGGCTGTCAGGCTGCAGCGGACTCAAGCTGTCGCGGCCGGCTCGGCTGCGAGTTGATCGCGATCCGCCGCGGCTTCATGGCTTCCGGAATTTCGCGCGCCAGCTCGATCTTGAGTAGACCGTTGTCAAACGCGGCATCCTTCACCAGAACATGGTCGGCCAGGCTAAATTGCCGTCTGAATCGGCGAGTCGAGATGCCTTGATAGAGGTAATCCCGGTCAGCTTTTTCGACCTTGTTGCCTTCGATCGTCAGGACGTTCTGCTCGGCGGTAACGGAGATCTCGTCCGGCGCGAAGCCGGCGACCGCGAGCGCGATCTGGTAGCGGTCATCCGAAAGTCGTTCGATATTGTAGGGCGGGTAGTTGTCTTCGGTGGCTCGCTGGGCCGTTTCGGCCAGGTCGAAGAGGCGATCGAATCCAATTGTCGACCGGAACAGGGGAGAGAAGTCGTATGTGCGCATAGCCAAATCCTCCAAAGAGCAAGATGGGTATGAGAAGCACCGGACACGACCGGTGCCCGTTTGCCTGGACCCGATTGGGCGTCCAGGGCGCCGGCCCTCCTTAACGGATGACCCGCGCGCAAATGGAATTAGAACGCGATTTGGCGGTGTCAAGAACATCCAAGAAAAAAATTATACAACGGATATCGGCCTTTCCACTGCTCAGGACGGCGGTATTTTTTCAGCGGACTGCGTAGGAACGAAGCGGTTACGCTGGCATTGATCGCCCGGTTCGGTGCCGTACCGCTACCGGCACTGAAACGCCCAGACACACTGGCCCCAGCTTCCACGGTCGCTGGGGCCGCTTCTTGTCAGGCGAACAGTGCGATCGATTGCTTCGTCGAAGCTCGGCCGTTTGCGCCAGCAGGACGCCAAAAAATAGGAACTAACCGGCCGAGTGCAAGTTTTGGCGTGAAGGTAATCATGGCAACTCGGCCTCGGCGCGCTTGACCGCGCTGGGGCCGTTTTCGGTCGCTGACATCATTGCCTGCTCACATCAGCGGCCAAACCAAAAGGGCGACGAGCGCCACAAATGACGCCGCCGCCCCGGAGACAAAGGCGATCTCAATGCCGTCGAGGTGATGGTAGTTCGCCTGCATGGTAACCCCTCCTAGATGGGGACCCGTGGGCCGGCTGACATCAGCCATTCCGTCAAATGCGCGGTAATCTCTTCCTCCCGCGCCTTCCTCAACAATATCTCACGCTCTCGACCGGGGGGAAGTTTCTTCGCCCGTCGGCGAAGCTCTTGGGCTTCTCTGGAAAGGCGCTCTTCAAGTGGGAAAACCTGTTTGACCCGGCGTCGTCGCTTCATGGCTCCTCTCTCCAACGCTGACGATTTCTGCCCCAAAAACAGCAAAAATCCCGAAAAGGAGAAAAGTTCCGGTGTCCTTGGCTCTCGGACGATCGCAAAAAGCGGCCCCAGCACCCTGGGGGCCTAGAGGCCGGTGCTGGGGCCTTGTGCGACGCTGCGAGAGAGGCGCCGCCCGCGCCCATCATGATGTTAGTTGGTCATCGCGGCAAGCAACTAAAGGTCCAATAGGGTTGCCGTGCATGCCTAAGCGGCCGACTGATCCTCGTCCGGTAGACGCTGGCATCAGGGAAGCAGTTCTTTGCCCGGCTGCAGCATCCTCACGAACGTCCCGCTCTCGTGGTACTCGAGCCAGCCCTGATCCTTGGCGTACTGCAAGCCGGCCCAGTATTCAGCTGGCGTCGCCTTGTCCTGATAGATCATTGGGTAGTTGATCTTCTCGATGTAGATCCTGCCGTCCTGCACCGGCTCGAACGCTCGGGCGTGCTCCATGATCCTGCGTGCGGCTTTCTCGGGGTCGGAGTAGGGGCGATCACCCACGTATTTCATTTCTCATCTTGGGTTGCTTGGGCAGTACGGAGGCGATTCTCCATTCGTTATAGTCGTAGAGCCCGGCCCAGTGATGAACAAGCTTTCCGCATTGCCGGCATGCGAACGTCCCGGACGTATTGGTCTCGGTTGCGCTGCGTTCCTGGATCGCTGAATAGACGATGCCGCAGCCGATACAGGTGAAATGAACGGTGACGGGAGGCGCCATAATGCCTCTGAACAACCGAGCCGGGTCAGCGTTCCTAAAGGATGTCCGAATTCGCCCCCTTTAGGCGCGTCTCTTGGGATCATCCTGGCGCGGCTTCTCCGCGCCCGCGCAGCGGCGGTCTTCCTTCATCTTCATCGTCGAATTCAGCGCCTTTGCGCAGCGTAGATGTGAGGGGTGTGAATCTGGCTTTCGGCCGGACGGTGGCTATCAAACGTCGCGCCGCAGGGACAGCGCATCAGCGACGACGGCTGTTGAGAAGGCAGCTTTCCGCCGCGGTCCCACATGGCCTGCTTGCGCGCGATCCAGTCGCGATGATCGCGCCAGGCCTGGAAGTCCGCCTCTGTCAGGGTCGGCAGCAACTCGCCCCATGCAGCCTCGAACCCCGCGCGTGCGTCGTCGAACGTCGCGGCGGGGCCGCGGGTCGACCGAGCGCAGCCGGGATAGAAGCCGCATTTCCATTCCCATTGGTCGGCGTGGTTCGGCACGCCGGCGCGCAGCCCGATCGACCCGACGCGGACGTCGCCATGGAAGACGTTCCATTTCTCCCGGGCGGCTTCCTTGTCGCGCCGCCGCATCAGCTCGGTCACGGCGTATCCCCGATCGGACAGCGCTGCCACAGCTGCAGCAGCTCCGCGGCCGGCCGCTTGCCCGCCGTGCTGCACTTCACACAGCGCAGGCGGCCGGTCAGGTCATGCACGTGGGTTGTAGTCACATGTCGCAGGGCGGCCAGGTCGACCGCGCGCGGCGTCTTGCACCGGCTGCACCGGATCTCGAGCCACGGATAGCCGGCGTTGATGGCCTGGTCGATCGAGGGCGACGGGTCGGCCGGGCCGCCGTCGGCCCACATCTTCTCGTTCCAGCTCTGGCAGAGCAGCTCGTCGGCCTCGCGGATCAGCGCCTCGCCGGCGGCGCGCTTCTCGGCCGACCGCGTGGCGAGGATCGTCGTCACAGCCCGGGCGCGTGCCAGCCCCTTGGTCAGTGCCTTGCGGTCGCCGCCGGAGAGAGGGGTAGGGTGGTGTTTGGGGGCCATTGCGTATGATCGCGCCGAATCCCGCGCGGGAGAAGCCGCTACGACTTGGGAGCCCTGCCAGGCGCGCGACTAGCCATTGGTCAAGCTGTTGCCGCCACCAGATGCAGCGGCGCCGGAACCTGCATTCCAGGCGCCAGCGCGATCAGTTCGATGTATTTGCGTTTCAAATCGAGCCCGTGCCCATCGCCGTATTTGGGCTTCTTGGTGTCGTGGCCCATCAGCTCGTCCTTCAGCTCGTCGGGCGTCTCGACGCTGCGCAGCCGATCCTTGAAGCCGTGCCGCAGCGAATAGAGCGTGTGGGCCTCGGTCTCGCGCAGGCCGTGGTCGGAGAAATAGGCGTTCACCGCAGCCGAGAGCGTGTCGCCCTTGTCGCGGTAGTGCGGGAAGCCATCGGGAAACTGCCGCATAGCCTCGAGTGAGATCCCGACCAGCGGAATATCGCGATCGGAGAATGCCGTCTTAAGGACGCGATCGTCCGGCCGCACACGGATGAACGGAATCGGCGCGTCGAGCACAATGTGCTTGCGGCGCAGATTGATGATCTCGCTCGGCCGAGCGCCCGTGTTGATCATCACCATGACCACGGCGCGTTCCTCGTCGTTCATGGTCTCAAGGGCGCCGGCCGCCAGGAGGCGGTTGACGATCCACCATGGCGAAAAAGGTGGCCGAGGCCGCGACGCCTCACCCTCGAGCCTGGCGCCAGCGAACACGCGATCCAGATTGAGCCGGTGCCGCTTGGAGACGGCCGACAACATGCCAGTGATGTGCGTCAGGTTGCGATTGGCAGTCGCGGCCAGGACTTCGCCGTCGACAACCCGCTCGGTCCAGTGGTCGGTATATTTCAGCGCGTCGTCGCGCGTCAGCCGCGTGATGGCCTTGTCGCCGACGACGGTAATCAGCAGCTCGATCGCGCGTTTCTTGCCGTTCTTCCATTTCTTGAACTGGCCAGGTGACATCCTGGCGATCGTCGTTTTTTTGGCGATCTCGAATTCGTCGCATAGGCCGGATAGCATGATTTCCGGCAGGTCGACTCCGCCGAGGGTCGCCGCCGTCGTGGCGGGGTCATGCCGCCGATCGCCCACTGCGAGTGCGTCAATCCGGCGGAGGATCTCGGCAAGGGTTTCCTTGGCGACGTCGTCAACCGGCCTGTAGGTCAACTGCAAGGCTTGTGCCCGCTGCCGGGCCTCCTCAAGGGCGACGATAGCCTCCCGGCTTTCCTGGCCCGCGGCCGCTCTCCAGGACGCCTCCAGATCGATATTGAGCTGGTCAGCGACCCGGCCGGCGCGGATGCCCGACCGATCGTCTGCAATGCGGATTTTCGTCGACTGCTTGACGATCCCGCGCGGATCGACCGCGGCGAATTCGGGCGGCACCCGACGGACGAAATGCCAGTACCCGTTTCGCTTGGTAAGACGCTCCGGCATCGGACCCTGTTGGACGTTTTGTTGCACGCCAGCATCGGAGGAGTGACGGCCGGAAGTCAATAAATTACGAATAATCCCGAGATATCAACAGCATCACCGGATAGCTCTCTCGCGCCGCTAGGGAGCGCCATCACGGCCAAAGTGAAGACTCCACAAAATCAGACGTTTAAGCGCCGAGATTGACATTTTCGGCGCATCAGCCAGTCGATCTCGCGACGACAGTTCTATCGGCACCTTTGGGAAGTGACCCCCAAGCGCGGCGATCGCCGCACCTGGGGCCGGAACGGTCTTGGTAAACTGGCGGCGCTTGTCTCCTCTGCCGTCAGAGGCCGGCAATTGCCGCAAGCTGCTTCTTGATTGGGGCTTACGATTGCGATTGGCGCTGCTCGGAGCACGACGTCAGGCCAGACTTTTCGGGCTGCTGCGCGACTGTGAGAATCGCTGGATCAATTTCGTCTGGAAATAATCCACACGACGATGGGCCAGCTCGGCTCATTTCGTAATGCCAATTGGTAAATTGGATTGGCAGGATCGTCCGGGATGGGTTTCATCCGAAGCGGGGATGCCATCAAGTTGATCACCTCGCGGTTGCCCCACCCCCCACAAGCGATCGACTCGGCGTTCGCCTTGTCAGATAACAGCCTTAGCGATTCCGGAGTGAAGCGCCAAAAGTCCTTCGGCGCCGCGTGAATGCCATTGACGAAACAGGTCGTGTGACAGACGTAGCCGCCGGGCTTCACAACTCTGATTGATTCAGAGAATGCTTTTTGGGGATCTCCCTCGACGTGTTCGAGAACCTGGTCCGAGACACAGAAGTCAAAAGTGCCGCTCTCGAATGGCAAATCTATGAAGTTGGCATCAGGATAGCTGACCTCCGTGTATTTCGTTTTGGTCAGCCCCAGCTCAACACCGAGTCCCTTCGATCCGGATATCGACAGGCAAGTTTTTTCGTTTCCGTCATATTCCGATAGAGCGCGATGGAGCGCTTTGTACATCGCGAGGCGCGTGATCCACCACGTCTTTGGACCAGGCGCATCAAGAGCGTGTTCGTAAAGTTGCCGAATGGTGGTTGGCGAGAGACCGTCCATTGTTTTTCCTTTGAAGGTGGCACACTACCGTATTGCAAATATCGAACTGAGCCCCAGCAAACGGAAAAGAGACGCCCGCTCCCTTCAAAAGAAAACAGCATACGCACCACGATCAATCCGATCAAGTGCGGCGCTTAGCTATTCGAGATTTGCTGTGGCCCAAGCCGCGCGGACTCGCCACCAAACGGAGAGGGCCAAGGTCGCTTCATCAATTGAGTTCGTTGCCAAGACTGCGTCCTTGATGAGCGACGATGTGACTATCGCGCGAACGCTGGCGGCATTTACGGCAACGACGTCACCGCAGCACTTGGCCACAGCCAGGCAGCCGCGCTCCGCTTGGTATCAAGCCATGCAGCAGATCAGCCAAGTCAGCCAGGATGTCACTTGCGGAGTCCGAACCGACTTCGAAATCCAGATTTGCGACGGCGCCGTGCCGCGCTGGCAGGTGTGAACAATCCCGAGATCGCTGCAATCCGCCTCTCTTTCGCAACCCTTTGTAAAGCCAACGGCGATACGGCTGGGCCCGGGATGATGTGATGGCTCCAGGGACCAGGAAGCGCGAAACGCGCAAATCGCTGCGGCAATCCGGCTGGATCACGCTCGACGGCGGATTCGCCGCGCGGCCCTGCGTGGTCGAGGACATGTCTTCGTCGGGCGCCAAGATCACGGTCCAGGACAACAACACGCTGCCGGCCAAGCTGCGGCTGGCGTTCTCGCGCGACGCCCGCACCGGGCGCGCCTGCGAAGTGGTGTGGCGCGAGGGCAGGACGTTCGGCGTCAAGTTCGTGCGGTAGAGATTGATCCGAAAAAGTGGATCCGGTTTCCGAGCAGATCATGCTCAAGAAAGAAGCAAGCTCATGCCGCAATTCTGCCCGATCGCATCATGAGCTAGCCTCATCCGGTGGTGCAGGATAAAAGGGCGAATGCGCAAGACCTGCTTCGCCATCATCGCCGTCCTGCTTCCCGCCGCTGCGTTCGCCCAGCAGGGCGACCGCCGCAGTTTCCAGACGCCCGCTGACGCCGGCAAAACCTTGCCGTCGAAATCCGCGACGCGGAGCAATCCTTGCGCGTCGTACGGACCGGGCTTCGTCAAGGTCGAGGGCGCCGACACCTGCGTGAAGCTCGGCGGCGGCATCAGCGTCGATGGCGGGATGTCCGGCCGCGGACGGTGAGCGGTTTGCCGCCCGCGCTCACGACATCGGCGGCGCGATGAAGCGCACGAAGGCCGGCCGGCCTGCGATCTCACCGAACCAGCGTTCGAGATTGGGCAGCTTCGGCTTGCTGACGCCCTCGACACCGAGCCAGCGCCGCGCAAAGGCGCCGAGCGCGATGTCGGCGATCGTGAAATGGTCGCCCTCGATGAAGCGGCGCCGTGCAAGCTGCGTCTCGACGACGCGCCACACCACGCCCTCGGCATCGGCGTCCTTCTGGATCTGCACCATGTCGCGCTTCTCCGGCGGCGTGCGCACCAGCCCCCAGAACACCGGCCGGTCGACCGGCTGCAGCGTCGACTGCGTCCAGTCGAGCCAGCGGTCGACGGCGGCGCGCGCCTTCGGCGCTTGCGGATAGAGCGGCGCGCCCTGACCATAGGCCATGCAGAGATAGCGCATCACCGAATTGGATTCCCACAGCACATAGTCGCCGTCGACCAGCGTCGGGACGCGGCCATTCGGATTCATCGCGAGATAGTCGGGCTGATCGTTCTTGCCGAACTGCATGCCGGCATCGATGCGCTGATAGGGGAGGTCGAGCTCGGCGAGACACCAGAGCACCTTCTGCACGTTGACCGAGTTGGCCCGGCCCCAGATCGTCAGTTGCGGCTTGCTGTCCATCACGCGATTCTTCCCGCTGTTGTGCTTTGCGCGCGTTCATAGCTGAAGCGTCAGGGAAAAGCGCGGGGTGAATTGTACCGAGAGCAAAAAAAGAGGCTCCGCCGCATCGCGGCAGAGCCTCGCTGATAGCTATGCATCAAGACGCCGTCAGTGACCGAACAACAACCACAACACGATGATCACCGGGATCGGCACACCCAACAGCCAAAGCAAAATTCCTCTTCCCATCGTTGCCTCCTCGCATGCTTGTAAGGAGGCAACGTCAACGATCGTGTCGCGTTCCTCGCGATCGCCCGGCGGTTCAGCTAGGGCGAAACATCGACAGGAACGCGGATGCGGGCGCGGTGTTTACCAGTGGCCGGTGTTCGGCATCGACGCCCACGGCTCGGCCGGGGCCTTCGGCTCGCCTTTTTGCAGGATCTCGATCGAGTGCAGGTCGGGCGAACGCACGAATGCCATGTTGCCGTCGCGCGGCGGACGATTGATGGTGACGCCCATCTTCATCAGCTTCTCGCAGGTCGCGTAGATGTCGTCGACCTCGTAGGCGAGATGGCCGAAATGGCGGTCCTCGCCGTATTTCTCCTCGTCCCAATTGTAGGTCAGCTCGACCAGCGGCGCGCCGCGGGTCTGCGGCAGGGACTTGAGCAGATGCAGGTCTTCCTCCGCGCAGAGAAACAACAGCGTGAAGCGGCCCTTCTCATTGTCGATGCGGCGCACTTCCTTCAGCCCCAGCGCGTCCTGATAGAATTTCATCGCGACATCGAGATTGCGGACGCGCAGCATGGTGTGCAGATAACGCATTTTTTTATCCTCCTGCAGATTCAGAGATTTTGTTTGGGCTCGGGCGAGACGGGGCAAGAAATAGCAGCAAAACGCGGCGCGGGGCAGGGGTTTGCGCGACTTTTGCCGACCGCATTTCGCCTTTGCATGCTCACGCCTTCGCGAGCGCTGGCTCCCGTTGCGCCGCGCGATCACGCAGCCAGGTATGGACGGGACGCGCCGCGACACGCTTGCGCAGCAAGCGGATGCAAGAAAGCCCCGCCCAGCAAAATTTCTGGGACGGGGCTTGTGGTCGAGCCTTGGAGGCGCGGCCTCTATCGCACCGATTGCCGATCACGGCCAATCAAGGACGCGCGAGGTTGGACGTCCTCTAAAGCGCAAAACCCCGCGAGTGGGCTCGCGAGGTCTGATGCCGACCGGCCTTGGGGAGATCGTGCCGGCAACCGGGCATACAATGTCGCTGCACGCGGAAAGTTCCTGGGGCCGGAAAATAGAAAGCCCCGCAGGCTGGATGCGGGGCTTTCCCAGCTGACGGACTGGGGATCTCTCAGGGCGTGAGCCGTCAACTGTTGGAGACCAAACTTAAGGTTGAATTTATAAAATGCAACAGCGCCGCGTAGACGGAGTATGTTCGTCCCACAGCGCTGCGCCGGATGCTGGGCCCTGAAATCCCCAGCGCCCTTTATGTCTTCGCGCCGTACAAAAGGTTCAAAGAAGGACCCCGCGAGGGGGATTCGCCGGGTCCTTCCAAAGCCGACAGGGCGGTGAGCTGTCGGCACCACGCGTGATGTGCCGTTGCGCTTGTTCAATGCGGACTGGGTCCGCCAGCTGGCCGACCGCCTCCAGAAAACAAAACCCCGCCAGTTTACCGAAGTAAGCTGACGGGGCTTGTTGAGCTGATATTTCCGGTGGATTTCTCCCTCGTTGTACCGCTCGCCAAACCAACGGCGGAACGAGAGAGTCGTTCCTTCCTTTTTTGAAGGTCGCCACTTTTTTTGAAGGTCGCCCCCTTTTTGAAGGTCGTCTTTTAAGGTCGCAGCTCCCCGGGCGTTCGGTCGTGGGAACCTACTTTTTTGCGTCGTTCCTTTTCGCCGCGCCCTTTGCCGTGTCCTTCATCTCGGATTTGTTGGCCCGCTTCACATCCATCCCCGTGGTGTCCATCGCGCCGCTCTGGGTGGCTCCGTTGGTGTTTTCGGGCCGTTCCATGCCGCTCTGCGGTGCGGGACCTGTATCCTGGGCAAAGGCCGCGCCGCATATCAGGGTGAGGACGGTGACCGCGACAAGTTTGCACATGGGTGCCTCCTGGCGTCACCAGGATGACCCGCGCGCAGTCGAGAGGTTCCTGTCGGCTGGCGCCGCTCTCACACCTTGATGTCGAGGATGGTCTCGACCGCTTCCCGGTCGGCCTGGTTCTTCGCGGCGAAGACATCCAGCACATCCTCATTGATGATGCGCGGCTGCTCCTTCGCTGTCTGGTCGACGACGAGCTGCACTCTGGCTTGCGTCACTTCGACAGGTACGGGGTATACGAGCATGGCTCTCTCCCTCGGAGGATCGAACCTTGTCAGGGCTTTCTTAACGATTTGTAAGCGCCCGGGAGCTGCGTTTTGCGCCGATTCGGACGGCCGGACGGTATCGGCCTGCTCGCACGCCGGCCGGATTGGAGCCATACTGCGGGCCGCCAGGACCGGGCGGCGTGATCGATGAAGAACGGGCTCTATTCGATCCACATCCACATGACCGACGGCGTGAGGGGCCGCGACAGCGGCATCCTGATCCTGCGCGACGGTCTCTTGATCGGCGGCGGGCCGTATTTCTGGTCGATCGGGGCCTATACGGTCGGCGAGGGCACCTGGAAGGGACATCTCAGCACCAACCAGCATTCGCCGTTCGCCGACCCGTTCACCCGTCCGCTGTTCGCCGGACAGGAAGTGACGAGCGGGTTCTCCGGCACATTCAGCGGTGACGAGGCCGAGGTGTTCGGGACCGTGCTGGTTGGAACCCGCAGCCTGGGTTTCCGGGCCACCCTGAAACGGCTGGCGGATGCCTGATCGCCAGCACGCGGCGTGAGGCTGTGGACGAGGGTGCAGCAAGATCCGTATTTTGTTGGATAATTGGCCCCGCTGGTGCTGTGAATTTGCTGCGGACAAGCGGGGGATATCGCTGTGAATCCCGCTGCGGCGGCTAATCGGAACTTCCCTGACGAGGCATTACCCGGCCACCGCTAACCCTACCTGGTTAGGTTAAGAGCAGCATCGTGTTGTCACCACCTGCGATTGCGATTGGGATGGCCGCGGGTGACAGCCATGATGCCATCGTTCCACAGTGCTGATCGACCGACCCACCGGCGCGTGATGGTGGTGGGGCTGCTGTTCTGCTCGGCTTTCGTCGCGATCAGCTTCTGGCTTCGGCCGCAGCCGGATAGCGGCAAAGTGCTCGTGAAGTCGGACCGGCTGGTCCGGACAGCGGGAGAGGCTCGGAAGGCAAACTGAAGACGGCAAGCCGGGGAGCGGCAAGTGGAGACGGGCCGTCGGCGGAGCGGCAAGTGGAGACGGGCCGTCGGCGCTCAGTCCGGCAGCTTCCCGTTCGGATGCTTGTGATACATCGCGATGCCGATGAAGCCGGCAAAGCCCATCACGTTAAGCAGCAGTTCCATCCATGCCGGCATCGACGCCAACCTCGTTCTCCGTCAAGCTAATCTCTGAGGTTGTATTTTTGTTCCAGCGCTATCCGATGGTAGCTTTGCGCTATCGCATGGCTGGCGCGTTTCGAGCGATCCGATCGGAAAGGAAAACGCTCGAGGGAACCGAAACCACCGCACGGCGGCACTGGCAATAGCCATGAGCCCGGAGCACGCCGCTCCGGGCTTTCTCACTTGCGCCTCTCATGGCGCAATCGCGGTGCCCGGACCATGAGCGCGGTCGCCTGGCAGGGCACAAGCGGTCTTGCGTTAAGCGGTCTTGCGTTGAAATCCACTCCAGGCATTGCCGAGCGTGTTGTCGTAATATTCCTGGCGATCGCGCTCGAACTTCTGCTGCGTCGCCCTGAAGCTGGCAACGCGTGCGACGATCTCCTCGCGCTCGCGCGCGACGCGGTCTTCCTGATCGGTCATGCCCATCCTCCTGGCCGTGGTCCTGTCCCGGGCGCATTGGCGTCAGCGAATTGGGCGTCAATGCGGAGCAGCCAGTGCAGGAATGTGATGATGCTGAGGCGGTGGAAGAGCGACGAAGCGGATGCGCCGAAGCTGCTGGTCGCAAGCCGATCGATCAATGCACCCCGATCGCAGCCAATCGCTCGCGCGACGGTTGAGCTCGCAATCGGTCTGGCCGTGCTATAGTCGCTGCGGCCAACCGGATTGTTTTCAGTGATCGCAAATGACTTGCGCAGCGGCGTCGAGCAGCTCGGCAACATGATTGCCGAGGCGTCGTCCATCGTGCCGTTCACCGGGGCGGGCATCTCCACCGAATGCGGCATTCCCGATTTCCGCTCGCCCGGCGGGCTGTGGACCCGCAACCGGCCGATTCCGTTCGACGAGTTCGTCGCCAGCCAGGACGCGCGCGACGAGTCCTGGCGGCGCCGCTTTGCGATGGAACCGACCTTTGCGGCGGCCAAACCCGGTCGCGGCCATCGCGCGCTTGCGTCGCTCTACCGGGCCGGCAAGGTTCCCGGCATCATCACGCAAAACATCGACAACCTGCATCAGACGTCGGGCTTCAAGGCCGACGACGTGATCGAGCTGCACGGCAACACGACCTATGGCCGCTGCATCGGCTGCGGCAAGGACTACGAGCTGTCGTGGGTGAAGCAGCAGTTCGACAAGACGGGCAGCGCGCCCGACTGCGCGGACTGCGGCGATCCGGTGAAGACCGCGACGATCTCGTTCGGGCAATCGATGCCTGAGGATGCGATGCGCCGCGCGGCGGAACTCTCCAGGCACTGCGACCTGTTTCTGGCGATCGGGTCATCGCTTGTGGTGTGGCCCGCCGCAGGCTTTCCGATGATGGCGAAGGAGAGCGGCGCGCGGCTCGTGATCATCAACAACGAGCCGACCGATCAGGACGACATCGCCGATCTGGTGATCCGCCACGACATCGGCGACACGCTTGGTCCTTTCGTAGGCAATTGATGCCCGATTGATTCGCGGCTGTGCAAGCCTGTTCATAGTTCCCGCAAGAATCGTTTTTTAGCTATGCCCCGCAAGCGGGAGTGTTATCTTTTGGCTGAGAGATTCGCGCCGCGTCCAAAATCAGTCCGAGTGAGTTGGTCATGGAGAGCAGCGTGTACAGGGTGCGCCGCAACGACGGCGATCTGCATTTGATGTGTGGGGTCCGGGGTCATGGGGTCGGACGGATTTGAGTCCAAGAAGCTCGGCGGACCGCCGATGGGCGGAGTTGGGCAAAGCAGGATTGGTCAAGGCGAGTATGGAAGCGCGCCGCGCGATCCGGCGATCGATGCCTTCTCCGGTCTCGGCGACACCGCGGCCAACCTCGTCGAGGTTTCCGGCGTCATCAAATGGTTCGACGCCTCGAAGGGATACGGCTTCATCGTCCCCGACAATGGCTGGCCCGACATCCTCCTGCATGTGACCGTGCTGCGGCGCGACGGCTATCAGACCGCCTATGAGGGCGCGCGGCTGGTCGTCGAATGCGTGCAGCGCGCGAAGGGCTACCAGGCTTTCCGCATCGTCTCGATGGACGAATCGACGGCGATCCATCCGGCGCAGATGCTGCCGCCGCGCACCCATGTCACGGTGACCGCAACCAGCGGGCTCGAGCGCGCGCAGGTCAAGTGGTTCAACCGGCTGCGCGGCTTCGGCTTCGTGACCTGCGGCGAGGGCACGCCCGACATCTTCGTGCACATGGAGACGCTGCGCCGCTTCGGCATGACCGAACTGCGCCCCGGCCAGTATGTGCTGGTGCGGTTTGGGCCCGGCTCCAAGGGCATGATGGCCGCCGAGATCCACCCGGAGACCGGTCCGTCGGCGCTGTCGTCGCATTAGCGCCTGAACGGACTCCCTGACGGAAACGTGAGCCGCCGGCGAGCCTTCTCGGCTCTGGCATTTGCCGCAATCGTCGGGTTAGGGTCCGCCGGAAAATTGTCTCCGGTGTGAGTATTTGTCGATGAATTTCGTTCGCATTGTTGAGCGGCTTCGCCCCTGGCTGATGGCCTCGCTCATCATCATGTTCGGCGCGCTGCTGGTCCCGGCCGCGCAAGCTGCCAGCGTCCAGCCGCTTGAGATCGTCACCAAATCGGGCGTGCATGTCTTCTCGGTCGAAATGGCGACCACCGAGCAGGAGAAGGAAACCGGCCTGATGTACCGGAAGGAGCTCGCGGACGGCAAAGGCATGCTGTTCGACTTCTCGCCGGAGCAGGAAGTGTCGATGTGGATGAAGAACACCTACATCTCGCTCGACATGATCTTCATCCGCGCCGACGGGCGCATCCTGCGGATCGCCGAAAACACCGAGCCGCTTTCGACCAGGATCATTCCGTCGCGCGGGCTCGCCAAGGGCGTGCTCGAGGTGATTGCCGGGACCGCGCAGAAATACGGCATCCAGCCCGGCGACCGGATTGCCCATCCGCTGTTTGGCGGCCGTTAGCATCCGGTTTTGACGCGATTTCCGGACGGAAAGCGGTGCCCGGATTCGCCGCACGAAGCCCCCATCCGTGCCTTGCTGGCGCTGGCTGAAGCGTGTATCCACGGGGCTTCTCGGAAATGTCGGGGTATAGCGCAGCCTGGTAGCGCGGCAGTTTTGGGTACTGCAGGTCGTTGGTTCGAATCCAGCTGCCCCGACCATCCAAATCAAAGACTTAACAGAGACGCTCCGTCGGCAGATGAGCCGGACGCGATGTTTATGATCGGCGCGTGCTCGGCATTCGTGTCTGACTTGATCCACAAATCGCGGTCGGTTGGTACCCTGAAATAGCACGCGCAGGACCGAAGCCCCCGCGCTCCACTGCTCGCAACTTCAGCCGCCCGGGCGCTGACCAGATCAACGAGCCGGCGGGTTGTAGCGATCCAAGATCACGGTTCTTGAGCCACTCTCCGGCGGTCGCGAGATGGGGTCGTCGAATTTGTGATAGCGGTCGAACTGCTGCTGCTCATCGCGCAGATGCGGCGCTTCTACGGACGAGTAAGCTCTATTTGCACCGTTCCAGTGATCAAATCCCGACACGACGCAACCCCGTCTTGATTCAGATGCAGGTTGGTTAGCATCGTTGTGGGGGTATCTCTGTATCGCCGTGGCAACACCACCGGCAATCCGCGCGACATGAGCACACGGATTGTTTCTGTGGCTCTCTGTGCGTGAACAGCGTTCTGGCACGGGTAACCAGGCTTCGGCCGAGATTGTCTCGCCTGAGGCAACAACGCCGCCTGGACGGAATATGCTCGTCCGGACGGCGCCGTCGAAATACTGGGCCCTGAAATCCCCAGTGCCAATGGGTCGTACGGGCGCGGGATAGGTTCAACGTTGCGCCGCCTTGCCGCAGTCCAAGCCACGACATCGTGAGCTGCGATCTCGAGCGGATGTGGCTTGCCGATAAAGCGCGCGCGCTGGCAGGGTGGTTCGACCCGACAAGTCCAATCCCGCGAGAAAACCATGGCGCGCAGACTGATCGATATCTCCGTCCCCCTGCAGAACGACGTTCCGGCCGATCCGCCCGGCAATCATCCGACCATCCAGTATATCGATCACCAGCAGGGGCTGCCGCGCATGCTGCAGTTCTTCGATGGTCTGAAGGCCGATGATTTGCCCGACGGGCAGGGCTGGGCCGTCGAGCAGGTCTCGCTCTCCACCCACAACGGCACGCATCTCGACGCGCCCTGGCATTTCCATCCGACCATGAACCGCGGCGAGCGGTCCTGGACCATCGACGAGGTGCCGCTGGAGTGGTGCTTCCAGCCGGGCGTGAAGCTCGACTTCCGGCATCTGCCTGATGGCTACGTCGCGACCGCCAAGGATGTCGAAGCCGAGCTGAAGCGCATCGGCCACGCGCTGTCGCCGCTCGAGATCGTCGTCGTCAACACCAGCGCGGGCGCGAAATATGGCCAGCCCGACTACGTCAATTCGGGCTGCGGCATGGGCTACGAGGCGACGATGTATCTGCTCGAGCGCGGCGTGCGGCTGACCGGCATCGACGGCTGGAGCTGGGACGCGCCGTTCGTCTTCACCGCGAAGAGATACGCCGAGACCAGGGACGCCAGCCTGATCTGGGAAGGCCACAAGGCCGGGCGGCACATCGGCTACTGCCACATCGAGAAGCTGCACAATCTCGAGCAGCTGCCGTCGACCGGGTTCATGGTGTCGTGCTTCCCGGTGAAGATCGAGCGCGCGTCGGCGGGCTGGACGAGGGCGGTCGCCATCCTCGACGGCTAGGCGCGCCGGGGTTGTGATCGGCCAGCTTCGGGAACCGGTGGACAGGCTGTGCATTACGGCGGGTTGTTGCGGCACGGCTACAGCTTGAGGCAGCCGAATCTGCTTTCATGCACGCAGTAGATGCATTGGGTGATCGGGCCGCCGGCTCATCCTCGCGTCCCGATTTCGGAAGCGTTCTCTCCCGTGACTAGAGCCCCGGCGTCTCCGGGGCTCTTTCTTGCGTGCCGCAGCTGAGCCAAGCCCGGCAGGTGAACCAACCCCCAAAAAGCAAATCAGGTGCGTCGGGACCGACGCACCTGATTTCATGTCTCTAATATCGCTTGTGTCGACCGGGCGGTTGTTACCACCGGCAAACGCGAACACCACGCGGGGTCCACCAGCAACGGGGACCGGCGTAACCGCCGTAGCCATAGCCACGGCCATATCCATATCCGCGGCCATAGCCCCACCCGCGACCGCGACCCCAGCCGCCGCCGCGATAGCCCCAGCCACCGCCGCGTCCGCGCCAGGCTTGCGCAGGCGCTGTGGTGACGCCGACCAGGATGGCAGAGGTGCTTGCGACATAGACGAACAACAAAGCGACTGCTGCTAGGCAACGAGTCAGGATATTGTAGCGTTTAGTCATTCTGAAGGTCTCCAGTCCACTTCCAAACATCTGAACTGATGCTGGCTGTCTCGCTTAGACGCGCGACACCGGCATTCGGTTCGTGCATGCTAAGACAATATTTTCACTAAGGTTCTTGCGAGCTTTAACGACTCTATTGAGACCAACAGGTAAGGTCAAGTTACAGTCCCGCCTGCAAAGGATACTGTCGTTGCTGCGCTCATCTTGTCGTTCATCCGCCGTTCATTCTGTTCATCTTGCGTTGGGCCGATTTGATTTGTGCATCGCAGAAGAAGAGATTTGAGAACCTCGGAAAATGCCGGCGAGAACTTGAAGTCGACACGATCCTGTTCTCTCAGCGTTGCAGTATCCTTCCAAAGAGTGCCCATGCCGAAACAACACACTTACGTCCTTGGTCTCAACGTCTACGACCATGACGTCAGCGCCTGCCTGCTGCGTGACGGCGCGATCGCCTACGCGATCTCCAAGGAGCGCATCACCCGCGAGAAGCACGCCTCCGGCTTCTACAAGGACGTCGTCGACTACTGCCTGTCGGCCGAGGGCATCACCCTCGACGACGTCGATCTCGTGGTGCGCAACAGCTACATCCTGCCGGTGCCCGAGATGGAGGAGCGGATGCTCCACCAGGATATGCCGGGCTTCCTGCCGATCGCCGAACGCAACGAGGCAATCAAGCACCCGCTGTTTCGTTCCAAATCCGACAAGGTGGTGTCGATCTCGCACCACCTCGCGCATGCCTACAGCGCGTTCGCGGTGTCGCCATTCAAGGACGGCGTCGTGATGATCGTCGACGGCGTCGGCAATTATCGGGCCGACGCGATGGAGTCCTATCCGCAGGATGGGGCGTCGCCGCTGGCCCGCGAGTCCGAGAGCTACTACAGGTTCGACGGCACCAGGCTCGAATGCCTGAAGAAGGTCTGGATGGAGCCGGCGCGGGGGCTGTTGTCGGACGAGTTCTACAACATGCCGGGACTGGGGGCGCTGTACAGCCGGGTCTCGACCTATGTGTTCGGCGACTGGAACAAGTGCGGCGAGCTGATGGGGCTTGCGCCCTATGGCCGCCATGAGCAGGTCGGCCATCTGCTCGAGATGAAGGACGGCAAGCTGCACGTGCCGTTCTGGGGCGCCGAGAACCAGCAGCCCTTCGTGCTCGACAGCGGCAGTTGGGACACGAGCCCGGCGATGCGGCACTGGGAGGACATCGCCTGGCGGGTGCAGGACGACACCGAGAACGTGCTGCTGGCGCGGGCGCGCTGGCTGCGCGAGACCACGGGTGCGAAAAATCTCTGCATCGCCGGCGGCGTCGCGCTGAACTGCGTGGCCAACGGGCGCATCGCGCGCGAGTCAGGTTTCGAAAACATCTGGATCCAGCCCGCCGCCGGCGACGATGGCATCGCGATTGGTTGCGCTTATTACGGCTGGCTCGAAGTGCTCAAGCAGCGCCGCTCGTTCGTGATGGACCACGCCTATGTCGGGCGGCGCTACAGCGATGCTGAGGTGACCGCCGCGCTGCAAAGCTTCCTGGTGCGCATCCAGATCGACGCGAAGCGCAGCGACAATATCTGCCGCGACACCGCAAAGCTGCTCGCCGACCAGCGCGTGATCGGCTGGTTTCAGGACCGTTCCGAATTCGGTCCGCGCGCGCTCGGCAACCGCAGCCTGATCGCCGATCCGCGCAAGGCCGAGATGAAGGACATCCTCAACAGCCGGGTCAAGCACCGCCAGGCATTCCGGCCGTTCGCGCCGATCGTGCTGGCCGAGCGCATGAAGGAGATCTTCGAAGGCGAGGAGGACTCGCCCTACATGCTGATCGCAAAGCCGGTGCGGCCGGAATGGCGCGACAGGATTCCGGCGATCGTGCATGTCGACGGTTCGGCGCGGGTGCAGAGCGTGCGGGAAGAGACCAACCCGATGCTCTACCGCCTGCTGAAGGAGTTCGAGGCGCTGACCGGCGTGCCGGTCCTGATCAACACCTCGTTCAACGTCAAGGGCGAGCCGATCATCGAGACGCCGCAGGACGCGGTCAGCTGCTTCCTCACCACCGGGATCGACCACCTCGTGATGCATGACACCCTGGTGTCGAAGACCGCCATGCACAAGGTGGTCACGCCCGTGATGACGACGTTCGGCGACGTTGCCACCATCGTCTCCTCGACGACGCAGGACACCAGCCGCGGCGGCGGCTGAAACTTATTACGCGGGTGTCGCCGGTGCCGCGGGCTTCGCCGCCGGCGGCTTGACCGGCTTGTCCTGCCGCTTCGACCACGAGATGTAATAGGCCACGATCGTCATGATCGCGATGCCGGAGATGCTGACGAAGATCTGCGCGAACAGCGAGCCCGAGCTCATCGAGAGCTCGAAATGTCCGACAAAGGACAGGAACACGCCGACGCAGAACACCGCCAGCGACTGCTGGCCGCAGACGATCAAGGGATCGAACACCTTCCACTCCAGCGCCGCCCAGTCCTTCGGGATGAAGCGGATCACCAGCACCGTGATCACCACGAAGTGCAGGAAGCGATACGGCGCGAGGTTGGTCTTGTCGTTCGGGTTGAAGGCCGAATAGAGCCAGTCCGGGAACATGGCGCCGAAGTCCGGGAAGCGTCCGGCCATCGTCATGATCAGCGCGAAAATCATATAGGCGATGCAGAACCACAACGTGTAGCGCGAGTTGATGATGCCCATGTTGTTGCGCGCGCCGCCCATCGCGCACCACGAGCCGAACACGAACAGCACCTGCCAGGCGAACGGATTGAAGTACCAGCTACCGGCCGGGTAGGCCGGCAGGTTCCAGCCCTGGTGGCGCGACACCAGCCACAGCACGAGCGAGGCCGCCATGGTCCAGTTCGGCCGCCGCAGCATGAACCACAGCACCGGCGGGAACAGGCCCATCAGCACGATATAGAGCGGCAGCACGTCGAGATTGACCGGCTTGAATTTCAGGAACAGGCCCTGGCGCAGCGTCTCGGTGGCGTTGTCGACGAGGCCGGCGACGTTGAACTCGTTGATGATCTCGGAATCGCCGAAGCGCAGCGCCAGATAGCTGATCGAGGCGATGTAGATCACGAACAGGATGATGTGGGCGACGTAGAGCTGCCAGACCCGCTTGGTCAGCCGGGTGGCGCCGACGATGAAGCCGCGTTCCAGCATCATGCGGGCGTAGACGAAGGAGGCGGTGTAGCCGGAGATGAAGACGAACAGGTCCGCGGCGTCGCTGAAGCCGTAATTCCGCGTCGTGATCCAGTTCACGACATTGTCGGGGATGTGATCGAGATAGATCGCCCAGTTCGCGACCCCGCGGAACAGGTCGAGCCGGAGGTCACGTCCTTTTTCGGGCAGGGTAGCGTGGATTTCCATGGGGCGCCGCTTCCTCGAGGTGATGCTTGTCGAGAAGATCGCGCCGCGGGCCCAGGCGACTGCTAAGGGAAGCCTCCCGGGGCCAGATTGTCACAGCGCGGTAGAATGACTATACCGGTCCGGCGAAGGCTGCCTCCGAGATCCGAGGAATCACCGATCAGATCGTTGATAGGTGTCTCTATACTATCCCGGCGGTTTCCTTCAAATCGCTTCCATGTCGCACATCCCACGGGGCCGACCATCCATGACCGCACGCATTTTTAAGCCCGCCAAAAACGCGATGCAATCGGGACGTGCCAAGACCAAAGAGTGGCAACTGGACTACGAGCCGGAGCAGCCGCGCTCCGTGGAGCCCTTGATGGGCTGGACCTCGTCCACCGACATGAAGCAGCAGCTGACGCTGCAGTTCGAGACCAAGGAAGAGGCGGTCGCCTATTGCGAGCGCAAGGGCATCGCCTACCAGGTGATCGAGCCGAAGGATTCGGCGCACCGCCAGATCGCCTATGCCGACAATTTCGCGTTCCGCCGCTGGGAGCCGTGGACGCATTAGGGCCGGGCGGAATTCGCATCCCCTCATCCTGGAGTCGCCCGCTGCGCGGGCCTCTCAGGGATTACGGTGACAAGGCTAGGTACGTTGTCCTATCCACGTCATTGCGAGCGTCAGCGAAGCAATCCATCGCGCCGCAAGCGGAAACATGGATTGCTTCGTCGCTATCGCTCCTCGCAATGACGGCTGTTCTATCAATTCACAGACTCTCAGGGTGAGAGACGGCGATTATGTCGCCGCGGGCGCGGCGAGGGCGCCCGGGATCGGCAGCGGCGCGTCCTTGGAGACGCCGAGCACCGGAAAGCTTCTGATCTTACGCACATTGGGCAGGCCGGCGAATTGCAGCAGCTGCTGGCGCATGTCGTCGACGCTGGGCGCGACGCATCGGAGCATGAAGTCGGCATCGCCCGAGATCCGCCAGCATTGCAGGAAGCGCGGCACGGCCGCCACATCAGCCTCGAACGCCTCGATCGCGCTCAGGGTCTGGCTGTCGAGCTGGATCAGCACGAAGGTCGTCACCTCATAGCCGAGCAGCCGTTCGTCCAGCGTGGCGCGGATCGCCTGGATCACGCCGCGGCTGCGCAGGGCGCGAACCCGGCGCAGGCAAGGCGGGGCGGTGATACCGACCCGCTCGGCGAGCTCGTTGATCCTGATCCGGCCGTCCCGCTGCAACTCGGACAGGATCCGCAGATCGATGTCATCGAGCTGTGGGCGCTCGGTCACGGTCACGAGCCCGCCACGGCGGCGCGCCGGCTGTCGCTGCCGTGGCTCGCCTGGCCGATCGCGGCCTGCGGCGCGACGCCCGACAGCACCAGCTTCTCATGCGCCGCGATGATGGCGTCGCGGGTCAGACGGCCGCCGGGGCGGTACCAGGTGCAGAGCCCGGTGAGCAGCGCCAGGATCGCGAAGGTCGCGACCTGGATGTCGACCACCTCGAACACGCCGACCGACGCCCCGTCGGTGAGGATCTGCGCCAGCCGCTGCTCATAGGCGCCGCGCAACGCCACCACTGCGTCGTAGTTCTTCGCATCGAGGCTGCGCAGCTCCGAATTGGCGATGAAGACCTCGCGCTTGCGGGTCATGTGATAGCTGACGTGGAACGCGACAAAGGCACGCAGCTTCTCGACCGGATCGGCCTTGCCCTCGAGCGCAAGATCAAGCTCGCGCAGCAAATCGTTGATATGATCCTGCACCAGATCGAACAGCAGGTCCTGCTTGGTTGAGATATGGTTGTAGAGTGAGCCGGCCTGGATGCCGACCTCGGCGGCAAGCTGGCGCAGGCTCATGGCCTCGTAGCCGTGCTCGAAGATCAGGCGCACGCCGGCCTTGCGGATCGCCTCCAGCGTGGTGGGGCCGTGTGAGCCGATCGTGCGTGCCATCGGGGCCTCGGAGGGTGTTGGCTTGCCAGGGAGAACCAGGAAACAAGCGAACGACCGTATGTATATCGCATGAAATCCCAGTGAATTCAATGAACTGCGGATTTCACGCGCAAACCATAGCACGATTGCTTGCGAAGCCAAGAAAAAAACGTATGATCGTTTAATTGCACGATGAATCTCACGGGAGGGATCATGGCCTCGAACCAGGCGGCAATCTTCAATTTCGACCTTGGCGAGACCGCGGACGCGATCCGCGAGACGGTGCATGATTTCTCGACCAACGAGATCGCGCCGCGCGCCGCCGAGATCGACCGCAGCAACCAGTTTCCGCGCGACCTCTGGCCGAGGATCGGCGCGCTCGGCCTGCACGGCATCACCGTCGAGGAGGAGTATGGCGGTTCGGGCCTCGGCTATCTCGAGCACTGCATCGCGGTCGAGGAGATCTCGCGGGCGTCGGCCGCGGTCGGCCTGTCCTACGGCGCCCATTCCAACCTCTGCGTCAACCAGATCCGCCGCAACGGCAACGAGGCGCAGAAGCGCAAATATCTGCCGAAGCTGATCTCGGGCGAGCACGTCGGCTCGCTCGCGATGTCGGAGCCGTCGGCGGGCTCGGACGTGGTTTCGATGAAGACCCGCGCCGACAGGAAGGGCGACCGCTTCGTGCTGAACGGCAACAAGATGTGGATCACCAACGGTCCGGTCGCCGATACGCTGGTGGTCTACGCCAAGACCGATCCGAACGCCGGCCCGCGCGGCATCACCGCCTTCATCATCGAAAAGGGCATGAAGGGATTTTCGACCGCGCAGAAGCTCGACAAGCTCGGCATGCGCGGCTCCGACACCTGCGAGCTGGTGTTCGAGGATTGCGAGGTGCCGGAGGAGAACGTGCTCTCCGAGGTCGGCCGCGGCGTCAATGTGCTGATGAGTGGTCTCGACTATGAGCGCGCGGTGCTGGCGGCGGGGCCGATCGGCATCATGCAGGCCTGCATGGACGTGGTGCTGCCTTACGTCCACGAGCGCAAGCAGTTCGGCGAGCCGATCGGCTCGTTCCAGCTGGTGCAGGGCAAGGTCGCCGACATGTACACCACGATGAACGCCTCGCGCGCCTATGTTTACGCCGTGGCGAAAGCCTGCGACCGCGGCGAGACCACGCGCGAGGATGCCGCCGGCGCCATCCTCTATGCCGCCGAGAAGGCCACCCAGTGCGCGCTGGATGCGATCCAGCTGCTCGGCGGCAACGGCTACATCAACGACTATCCGACCGGCCGCTTGCTGCGCGATGCAAAGCTCTACGAGATCGGCGCCGGCACGAGCGAGATCCGCCGCATGCTGATCGGCCGCGAGCTGTTCGCCAAGACGGCCTGATGTCTTCTCCCTCGCCCCGCGCTTGCGGGGAGAGGGGCGGGGTGAGGGCTGTCACCGCATCGACGGTGGCAGCTCACCCCCGGCACGATGATTGACCTTGAACCCCACCGATACTCCAACGAAACGTGCAACACCGATGCCGCTTCATTCGACGATCGATCCCACATCTTCTGAATTTGCCCGCAACGCCGAGGTGATGCGCGGCCTGGTCGCGGAGCTCCGCGGAAAACTCAACCAGGTGGCCGGCGGCGGCGGCGAGACCTCGCGCAAGCGGCACACCTCGCGCGGCAAGATGCTGGCGCGCGATCGCGTCGATCTCCTGGTCGACCCCGGTACGGCGTTCCTAGAGCTGTCGCCGCTGGCCGCCAACGGGCTCTATGGCGGTGACGTGCATTCGGCAAGCGTCATCACCGGCGTCGGGCGCATCGCAGGGCGCGAGTGCATCATCGTCGCTAACGATGCCACCATCAAGGGCGGCACCTACTACCCGATGACGGTGAAGAAGCATCTGCGCGCCCAGGACATCGCGCGGCAGAACAATCTGCCCTGCGTCTACATGGTGGATTCCGGCGGCGCCTTCCTGCCGCTGCAGGACGAGATCTTTCCCGACGAGCGGCATTTCGGCCGCATCTTCTACAACCAGGCCCAGATGTCATCGCAGGGCATCCCGCAGATCGCGATCGTGATGGGCTCCTGCACTGCGGGCGGCGCCTATGTGCCGGCGATGTCCGACGAGAGCATCATCGTGCGCAACCAGGGCACGATCTTCCTCGGCGGCCCGCCGCTGGTGAAGGCCGCGACCGGCGAGGTCGTCACCGCCGAAGAGCTCGGCGGCGCCGATGTCCACTCCCGGCAGTCGGGCGTGACCGATCACTATGCGCAAAACGACGCCCACGCGATCGGGATCGCGCGCCGCGTCGTCGGCACGCTGAAGCAGCCGGTGAAGGCACAGCTCAACATGCGCCCTGCGCAGGAGCCGCTGTTTCCGGCCGAGGAGATCTATGGCGTGGTCTCCGCCGACGGCAGAAAACCGTTCGACGTGCACGACATCATCGCGCGGATCGTCGACGGCTCCGAATTCGACGAGTTCAAGAAGCTCTACGGCACCACGCTGATCTGCGGTTTCGCCCATATCTTTGGCTATCCGGTCGGCATCATCGCCAACAACGGCATCCTGTTCAGCGAGAGCTCGCTGAAGGGCGCGCATTTCATCGAGCTGTGCTGCCAGCGCGGCATTCCCCTGGTGTTCCTGCAGAACATCACCGGCTTCATGGTCGGCAAGAAATACGAGGCGGGCGGCATCGCGCGCGATGGCGCCAAGCTGGTGACGGCGGTCGCCACCGCGGGGGTGCCGAAATTCACCGTCGTGATCGGCGGCTCCTACGGCGCCGGCAATTACGGCATGTGCGGCCGCGCCTACAGCCCGCGCTTCCTCTGGCTGTGGCCGAACGCGCGCATCTCGGTGATGGGCGGTGAGCAGGCGTCGATGGTGCTCAGTCAAGTGCGCCGCGACGGCATCGAGGCCAAGGGCGAGAGCTGGTCGGCGGAAGAGGAAGACAAGTTCCGCGAGCCGATCCGCGCGCAGTACGAGAAGCAGGGCAATCCCTATTACGCCACGGCGCGGCTGTGGGATGACGGCGTGATCGATCCGGCCGATACGCGCCTCGTGCTCGGGCTCGGCCTGTCGGCGGCGGCCAATGCGCCGATCGAGCCGACGAAGTTCGGCCTGTTCAGGATGTGACCCAGGAACTGACCATGGACCGCTCAAAACTCACCCGGCGTTTCCGCACCCTTCTGATCGCCAACCGCGGCGAGATCGCCTGCCGCGTCATCCGCTCGGCGCGCGCGATGGGGCTGCGCACCGTCGCTGTTTATTCCGAAGCCGACCGCGACGCGATGCATGTCGCGCTCGCCGACGAGGCCGTGCTGCTCGGGCCGGCCCGGGCGCGCGACAGCTATCTCAACATCGAGCGCGTCATCGCGGCGGCCAAGGAGACCGGCGCCGAGGCCGTGCATCCCGGCTACGGCTTCCTGTCTGAAAATGCGGAGTTCGCGCAGGCCTGTCTTGAAGCAGGTTTGGTGTTCGTCGGCCCGACCGCCGAGATGATGACGGCGATGGGCTCGAAGTCCGGCTCGAAGGCGCTGATGGAGAAGGCCGGCGTGCCCCTGGTGCCCGGCTATCACGGCGAGGCCCAGGACGAGGCGACCTTGGCGGAGGCCGCCAACCGGATCGGCTTCCCCGTGCTGGTGAAGGCGTCCGCCGGCGGCGGCGGCCGCGGCATGCGCGTGGTCAATTCGGCCGCTGAGCTCACGGCCGCGATCACCAGCGCCAAGCGCGAGGCCAAGGCGGCGTTCGGCGACGACCGCATGCTGATCGAGAAATATGTGCAGAACCCGCGCCATATCGAGGTGCAGATCATCGGCGACAGCCACGGCAATCTGCTCTCGCTGTGGGAGCGCGAATGCACGCTGCAGCGCCGCCACCAGAAGGTGATCGAGGAGGCGCCGTCGCCGACGCTGAACGCCGCGCAACGCGAGACGGTTTGCGAGGCCGCCCGCAAGGCCGCCGGCGCGGTCAATTATATCGGCGCCGGCACCATCGAGTTCGTCTCCGACGGCAAGGACGTGTTCTTCATCGAGATGAACACCCGCCTGCAGGTCGAGCATCCCGTCACCGAGCTGATCACCGGCGTCGATCTCGTCGAATGGCAGCTCCGCGTCGCCTTCGGCGAGGCGCTGCCGCTGAAGCAGGACGAGATCAGGCTGAACGGGCATGCCATCGAGGCGCGCGTTTACGCCGAAAATCCGCAGAAGAACTTCATGCCCTCGGTCGGCCGCATCAAGACCTGGCGCACGCCGCCGGAAGGCGACGGCCTGCGCATCGATGCCGGCTATCGCAGCGGCGATAACGTCTCGCCGTACTACGACGCGATGCTCGCCAAGGTGATCGCCTGGGCGCCGACGCGCGAGGGCGCGATCGAGAAGCTCAATCGCGGGCTTGAGGAAACCGATGTCCGCGGCATCGTCACCAATATCCCGTTCCTGTCGGCGCTGGTGACGCACAAGGATACGCGAACCAATGCGATCGATACCGGCTTCATCGAGCGCGAGCTGAAGAACCTGACATCGGGCACGGGCACGGCCGGCGAGTTCGAGCTTTGCGCGGCGGTGGCCGCGATCGTCAACGACGAGCAGAAGGCGGCGCGGCGCGAGGCCAACTCGCCCTGGCAGGCCTTCGGCTGGATGCCGGTCGGCCGCCGTCAGCGGGTGTTTTCGTTCCGGCAGGGCCATGAGCCCGCCCAGACCATCACGCTGCACTATGGCAACGGACCGTCGACGCTCTCCGTCGGCGGCCGCGAGCTCGTCTTCGCGATCTCGTCAGCCGGCGATGACGGCTTCGACCTGACGCTCAACGGTCTCAAGTCGCGCATTGCTTCGGTCGTCGAGGGCCACGAGCTTTACTTGCGCACCCGCAACGGCCGCTTCGACCTGCATTGGGTCGATCCGTTCGGCGGCGAGAGCGAGGAGCAGGTCGGCGAGGACAAGATCGTGGCTCCCTTGCCGGGCACCGTGGTCGCGCTGCTGGCCGAAGAGGGCGCGACCTTGGAGAAGGGCGCGCCGATCCTCACCCTGGAAGTGATGAAGATGGAGCAGACCCTGCGCGCGCCCTATGCCGGGGTGCTGAAGAAGCTCAAATGCAAGGTCGGCGACATCGTCGGCGAGGGCGTCGAGCTTGCCGAAGTCGAGCCCGCGGCCGCGTCATGAGCGATCAGATCAAGATCATCGAGATGGGGCCGCGCGACGGCCTGCAGAACGAAAAGACGCCGGTCAGCGTCGAGGCGCGCATCGCCTTCGTCGAGGCGCTGGTGGCGGCCGGGCTCAATACGGTCGAGGTCGGCGCCTTCGTGTCGCCGAAGGCGATCCCGCAGATGGCAAGCTCCGACCAGGTGCTGCGCGGCGTCAGCCACGTCAAGGGTGCCGAATTCCATGTGCTGGTGCCGAACGAAAAGGGCTATGACGCAGCGCGCGCGGCGGGCGCCCAGGTGGTCTCGGTGTTCGCCGCGGCCTCCGAAGGCTTCTCCCGCGCCAACATCAACTGCTCGGTCGCGGAATCGATCGAGCGCTTCAAGCCGGTGCTGGCCCGCGCCAAGGCCGACGGCGTCAAGGTGCGCGGCTATATCTCCTGCGTGCTCGGTTGTCCGTTCGACGGCGAGATCGAGCCGAAGGCGGTCGCCGACCTCGCGGTGACGTTGTGGGATCTCGGCTGCTACGAGATCTCGCTCGGCGACACCATCGGCGTCGGCACGCCGCTGAAGGCCAAGCAGATGCTGCGTGCGGTCGGTTCTGAGTTGCCGGTCGGCAACCTCGCGATGCACTTCCACGACACCTATGGCCAGGCGCTCGCCAATCTCTATGCCGGCATGGAAGAGGGCGTCCGCGTCATCGATGCCGCCGCGGGCGGTCTCGGCGGCTGCCCCTACGCCCCCGGCGCCACCGGCAATGTGGCGACGGAGGACGTCGTCTACATGCTCGAAGGCATGGGCGTGAAGACAGGGATCGACATGGACAGGCTGCTGGCCACGACGAACGAGGTCGCCGGATTGCTCGGCCGTCCGCCGGTCAGCCGTGTTGCGTCCGCGCTCAACGCGAAGCGCAAGCGGCTCCCCAAATCGTAAATTGTGGGATGCTTGGAGCGATTTGGGATTGTAGCCGCCTCAATCTTCGGCGGTCGCGCTCGGACTTATGCGCTGCGAAGCGCAGATTCAAGGCACATAGTCGCACCCCCGGCTTGCGCAGTCTGGGCTCCCGAAGCTGGACTCTCAACCCATATGCGTATGGTGCGACAGCGCCTTGCGCTATCGCCGCCCTCCTTGAGGGCGTTTCCTCCCTAGACTTGGGCCGCTTGTTGTTTCGAGCGGCCCTTTTTCTTACGCTGCCGGAGCGTTGATCGTCGCGATCACGGCCCTCATATCGGTCGCCAGCTCGCGATAGTGCCCGCCCAGCCGCTGGTACAGTTCGCGGTTGCTCCCATCCAGCGTCCTGCTAGCGATCAGCTCGCATTCGTCGGCGAGGATCTCAAATCGTTCCAGCTTCGCTTGAAGAGCAGACATGGCGGGAATTTCCCTGACTGTTACTGAGGGAGTTGCGACGCTACTACTCCGACTGCGTCTAGCGCAGCATAATTATAGGGTAGAACTAAATTCTTCCCGGCAGTTTTGCGGCGCACACAGCCGCCGTCATCGGCGCGGCGCCCGATTAAACCCTCCCGAAAGCGTTCATGGCTTGGTGACTCAAACGTGCTGAGGTGAGGGGGCTCGCAATTGCTCCAGGTGGATTCTCGCCATGTCCGGACAGGTGTCAGCTTCCCGCGGCCGAACGTTTCTGGCCGGAAAAATCGTCTTCAACTTCGGCCGGTCGGCCTTCGACTGCACGGTCCGCCAGCTCACGGAGACGGGCGCCACCGTGGAACTCGAAAGTGTCGTTGGCATTCCCGATCACATTCAACTGTTGCTCGTCGGCAGCAATCAGGTGAAGCCATGCAAACGGCTGTGGCAATCGGACCGCCAGCTTGGCCTGGTTTTTGAAGAGCAGCAGGCCAACGCTGCGGCGCCCGCGCCTGCCGCTCCCGCGCCGGCCGCCATTCCGGAGCGGCGCAGCGGCGATATTCTGCGCGGGCACATGCTGGCGCTGCGCGCAGCGCTCGATCAGATCCCCGTCGGCATCCTGCTGTTGGACGCAGAGCTGAAAGCCCTGTTCATCAATCGTGCGTTTCGGAGCATGTGGGCGCTTCCGGACGCGGTGGCCGACCGCAACCCCACCTTCGCCGATCTGATGCAGCACGGCTGCAAGACCATGGCCTATGAGCTGCCGGCTGAGCAGCTTCATGCCTACCTTGCCGAGCGCGTCCGCCTCGTGAGCGTCGGGGACCCGAACCCGATCGATCTCAGGCGCAGCAATGGTGATGTGGTTCGATGTCAGTGCACGCCGCTGCCCGACGGCGGCCGGATGGTGAGCTACACGCCCGTGACCGACATCGTGCGCGCATTGGACAAGCTGAAGCTGCTGACCGGTGCGCTCGAGAACGTGGAGGACGGCGTCGTCCTGCTCGACCGCGATCTCAATGCGGTCTTCCTCAATCGGCGAATGCGGGAATTCTGGGAGGTGAGCGAGGAGGAGGTCGCGCGGCATCCGGCATACATCACGCTGCTCACGCGCAACCGCCGCGCCGTTCCGGCGGACGCGACCCCGGAGCAAGTCAGGGCCTTTCCCGCGAAGCGGATCGCCGAGATCAAGGCGGGCGACCACAAGCGCGACGTGCAGACGCCGGACGGCCGCCATATCAGGATCCATTGCTCGACGATGGCAAACGGCGGTCGCATGCTGACCTTCGTCGACGTGACCGATCTCGTACGCAACGCACGGCAGCTGGAGGTGCTTGCGACCACCGATCCGCTCACCGGATTGTTCAACCGCAGGCACTTCCTGACGACGCTGGATGCGGAGTGGAGCCGGTTCCAGCGCTACTATCGTTCGGTATCCGTGCTGATGGTCGATATCGATCACTTCAAGAGCATCAATGACCGCTTCGGACATGCGGTCGGTGACGAGGCCATCAAGGCTGTCGCCGGGATATGCATTCGGGGCAAGCGCAAGTCCGACGTCGTCGGCCGCGTCGGAGGCGAGGAGTTCGCGGTCCTGCTGCCGGAGACCACTTTGTTGCGCGCCCGAACCGTCGCCGAGCGCATCCGCAAGAGGGCGGAAGCGTTGACGGTGGGCGCGGATGATCGGCCGGTGTCACTCACGGTAAGCATCGGCGTTGCCGAGGCCCTCACAAGCATGCCCGGGATCGATGCCCTGATGAAGGCCGCCGATGCGGCGCTCTACCAGGCCAAGGAGCACGGCCGGAATCGCACGGAGTGCTGGTCACCTCCATCGCCACCGAAGCTGGCCGCCGGATAAACGGCTCTGGAATACTGGATCACCCGCATGCGCATGCGCGGGTGATGACACCGAATGCGCCGTTTGACAGTTGAATCCGTGAGCAAGGCTGTCCTTCAATCCCGCTACTCAAGCGAGCTCCATCACAAGGCGGCAATCTGACGGCTATGTGGTCAGCCACGCGTCAGGTTCCCATAAGGATTGATAATACATGGTTGCCCGGCGGCCACGATTGTTGCGACACTGCAACGGTGCTTGAACATTTAACCTTAAAAGCACCCGGTCCGTAGTCGCGCCGCTTTTTAGCCACACCCCGACATGAAAGGATATTCACGTAGCTGAATCCGACGGTGGGACATTTTTTCGGGTTCCGGCGTTGATGCAGGAAAGAGCGCCGGGAACAGGGTCGCGATGGACGTCAAGACGAACATCAAGGGCAGGCTGCCCAGCCGTCACGTGACGGAGGGCCCCGAGCGCGCACCGCACCGGTCTTATCTCTATGCGATGGGGCTGACGACAGCCCAGATTCATCAACCCTTTGTCGGCGTTGCTTCATGTTGGAATGAAGCCGCTCCCTGCAACATTTCGCTGATGCGCCAGGCGCAGGCGGTGAAGAAGGGCGTGGCCTCGGCCGGCGGCACGCCGCGCGAGTTCTGCACCATCACGGTGACCGACGGCATCGCGATGGGCCATGACGGCATGCGCTCCTCGCTGCCGTCGCGTGAGTGCATTGCCGATTCGGTCGAGTTGACGGTCCGTGGCCACTCCTATGACGCGCTGATCGGGCTCGCCGGCTGCGACAAGTCGCTGCCGGGCATGATGATGGCGATGGTCCGCCTCAACGTGCCGTCGATCTTCATCTATGGCGGCTCGATCCTGCCCGGCAACTTCCGCGGGCAGCCGGTGACCGTGCAAGACATGTTCGAGGCGGTCGGCAAGCACTCGGTCGGCGCCATGTCGGACGAGGACCTTGACGAGATCGAGCGGGTGGCGTGCCCGTCGGCCGGCGCCTGCGGCGCCCAGTTCACCGCCAACACGATGGCGACCGTCTCCGAGGCGATCGGCCTCGCGCTCCCGTATTCTGCCGGGGCCCCGGCGCCTTACGAGATCCGTGACTCCTTCTGCGCCGCTGCCGGCGAGAAGGTGATGGAGCTGATCGAGAAGAACATCCGGCCCCGCGACATCGTCACCCGCGAAGCCCTTGAAAATGCTGCGGCCGTGGTTGCAGCCTCAGGTGGTTCGACCAATGCTGCGCTGCACCTGCCGGCGATCGCCCATGAGTGCGGCATTAAATTCAATTTGTTCGACGTCGCCGAAATCTTCAAAAAGACTCCTTACGTCGCGGATTTGAAGCCGGGCGGCCGTTATGTTGCCAAAGACATGTTTGAAGTAGGTGGCATTCCGCTGCTGATGAAGACGCTGCTCGACAATGGCCACCTGCACGGGAATTGCCTGACCGTCACTGGCCGAACGATCGCCGAAAACCTCAAAAGCGTGAAATGGAATCCGCACCAGGATGTGGTGCGGCCCGCCGACAATCCGATCACCGTGACAGGTGGCGTTGTCGGACTGAAGGGTAATCTCGCTCCGGAGGGTGCGATCGTGAAGGTCGCGGGAATGTCCAACCTGAGGTTTACCGGTCCGGCCCGGTGCTTCGACCGCGAGGAAGACGCCTTCGAGGCGGTGCACAAGCGCACCTACAGGGAAGGCGAGGTTATCGTGATCCGCTACGAGGGGCCGAAGGGCGGTCCCGGCATGCGGGAGATGCTGGCGACCACGGCGGCGCTGACCGGGCAGGGGATGGGCGGCAAGATTGCGCTGATCACCGATGGCCGGTTCTCCGGAGCCACCCGTGGCTTTTGCATCGGACATATTGGACCCGAAGCGGCCGTCGGCGGGCCGATCGGGTTGTTGCAAGACGGCGACATCATCGAGATCGATGCGGTCGCCGGCACCCTTAACGTAAATTTGAGCGACGCCGAACTCGCAAATCGTAAGACCAAATGGGCCCCTCGCGCGACGAACCATACATCTGGTGCGCTGTGGAAGTACGCCGAGCAAGTGGGGCCGGCGGTGGATGGCGCAGTCACCCATCCGGGTGGCGCGTACGAGAAACAGTGTTATGCGGACGTTTAGGCGTACGATATTGGCGTTTGCGTTAGGGGCCATCCCGGTGGCGGGCCCCGGATTCGGATTCGACGGCGCTCCGGTCAACCCACAAGATACGGTTCTTCCTGTGGTTTCCCCGCAGCCGGGGACAGCCGGCGCGCTGAAACGGGCCGCGACTCCGGTGGCGCCTGCGGCGACCTCGCCGACCTCGTCGTTCAGCTCATTGCAGTATCAGGCCGAGGGCGGTCACCCCGTCGCGCAGTGGAAGCTCGGCAAGATGTACGCCGAGGGCGATGGCGTCATCCAGGACGACATGCGCGCCTTCGAGTATTTCAGCCGGATCGCCAATGCGCATGCCGAGGATTCTCCGTCGGCGCCGCAGGCCTCGATCGTGGCCAACGCCTTCGTGGCGCTCGGCCGCTACTATCTGAGCGGCATTCCCAATTCGAAGGTGAAGGCGGACACCGAGCGGGCGCGGGAGATGTTCTCCTATGCCGCGTCCTATTTCGGCAATGCCGACGCCCAGTACGATCTTGCCCGGCTGTACCTGAAGACGCCGGACGCCTCGCGGGACGACTTCCGCTACGGGGCGCGCTGGCTTGGGCTCGCCGCCCAGAAGGGCCAGCATCAGGCGCAGGCGCTGCTCGGCCAGATGCTGTTCAACGGCGACCGGCTGCCGCCGCAGCGGGCACGCGGCCTGATGTGGCTGACGCTGGCGCGCGACAGCGCGACGCCGGACGAGGCCTGGATCAAGGAAAGCTACAACCGGGCGATCGCCAAGGCGTCCGAGGACGATCGCGCGATGGCGCTGCAGATGCTCGAGCACTGGGTGCAGGGCCGCCGGGATTGATCTCCCGGCCGGCCGGCGGGGTCAGGCGGTCTCGAAATCGAGATCGGCCCAGACCGGGACGTGGTCGGACGGCTTCTCCCAGGCGCGGACATAGCTGTCGATGCCGACGTCGATCAGCCGGTCGCTCGCCTGCGGCGACATCAAGAGGTGGTCGATGCGCAGGCCCCAGTTCTTCTGCCAGGCGCCGGCCTGGTAGTCCCAGAAGGTGTACTGGCCGGGCTCGTCATTGACCGCGCGGAGCGCGTCGGTCAGGCCGAGGCCGAGCAGCGACTGGAAGGCCTCGCGGGTGGCGGGGCGGAACAGGGCGTCATCCGCCCAAGCAGCGGGATTGTAGACGTCACGGGCCGCTGGAATGACGTTGAAATCGCCGGCCAGGATCAACGGCTCCTCGGCCTTCAGCCGCTCCTTCGAATACTCAAGAAGCCGCGACATCCACTTGAGCTTGTACGGATATTTGTCGGTATTGGCGGGGTTGCCATTGGGCAAATAGAGGCACGCGACCCGGATCACGCCCTGCTTCAGTGTGACGACGCCTTCGAGGAAGCGGGCGTGAGCGTCCTCGTCATCGCCGGCGAGGCCGGATTTGGTCTCGTCGAACGGCAGCTTGGAGAGCAGTGCGACGCCGTTGAAGGTCTTCTGGCCGTGGGTGACGACATTGTACCCGATCGCCTCGACCTCGAGTCGGGGAAACGCGTCGTCGACGCATTTGATCTCCTGCAGACAGACGATGTCGGGGGAACACTCCTTCAGCCAGCTGACCAGAAGTTCGATCCGTTGCCGGACCGAGTTGACGTTCCACGTAGCGATGCGCATGCAAATGACCGGATTGAAGCCGCACTATTTCACTTAGGTGGCATACCATGGGCGGTCCGCCTGTGCTAACCCTCTCCGGAAACAAGGCGCAACAATTGCCGACGGGGGAGTGACGACGCGCACCGGCCTGCAAGGGAAGCCGGCGGCGCACGTGCAAAACTTATGAAAAAACGCAATTTGGTTCTGACTGTCGCTGTTCTCGGCATTGCGGCCGGGGCGGCTTACATGACCCGCACTTCATGGATGGGTGGCGGCGCCGCCACCGCGCAAGGGACGGCGCGGCCGCGCGTGGTGTCCGTGGATCTCGCCAAGGCGGAACGCAAATCGGTTCCGGTCGATGTCGATGCCATTGGACAGGTCACGCCGATATCCAGCGTGGCGCTGAAGTCGCGGCTGGAGACCACCATCGTCTCGGTGCATTTCGAGGACGGCGCCAAGGTCAATGAAGGCGATCTCCTGTTCACGCTCGACGCGCGGCAGATCGACGCGCAGATCGAGCAGGCCGAGGGCGTCCTGGCCCGCGACCAGGCCCAGCTCGAGGGCGCGCAGCGCGACCTCCGCCGCTACACCGAACTGGTCGGCAAGGGCGCGACCACTCAGGTCAACCTCGACAACGCCAAGACCCAGTCCGACGTCCTGATCGGCACCATCAAGGCCGACCGGTTCGCGCTGGAAAATCTCCGCGTCCAGAAGAGCTACACCGTCATCCGCGCACCGTTCGCGGGACGGATCAGCGCCGCCAACGTCAAGGTCGGCAACTTCGTCCGCCCCGCCGACACCCAGCCGCTCGCGGTCATCAACCAGATGGCGCCGGTCTATGTCACCTTCGCGATCCCGCAGCGGGCGCTGGTCGATCTGCGCGACGCGATGGGCAAGGGCGATTCAAAGGTGATCGCGACCATTCCCGGCCACCAGCGTTCCGAGCGCGGCAAGGTCGCGATGGTCGAGAACGCCGTCGACGCGACCACCGGCATGGTGACCGTGCGCGGCATCATGAACAACGAGAGCGAGACGCTGTGGCCCGGCACCATCGTGCAGACCAAGCTGATCATCCGCAGCGAAGACGCGGTCGTGGTGCCGACGGTCGCCGTGCAGCGCAGCCAGAACGGCAATTTCGTCTTCGTCGTCAAGGACGGCGTCGCCAAGGTCCAACCTGTCAAGGTCGATCGCACCTTCCAGGGCAGCTCGGTGATCGCGGGCGGCTTGGCGGGCGATGAGAGCGTCGTCGTCGACGGTCAACTGCTGCTCTCGGAAGGATCGCGGGTCGAGCTGCGGGCGCGCAAGGCCGGAGCCTGACCGATGACGCTCTCCGAGCTCTGCATCCGCCGCCCGGTCATGACGACGCTGATCACGGCGTCGATCATCGCATTCGGGGTGTTCGGCTTCCGCCTGCTGCCGGTCTCGGCGCTGCCCAAGGTGGACTTCCCGACCATCGCGGTGACCGCGACCTTGCCCGGCGCCAGCGCCGACACCATGGCGGCCTCGGTCGCCGGCATCATCGAGCGCCAGCTCTCGACCATTGCCGGCATCTCCTCGATGTCCTCGAACTCCTCGCAGGGCACGAGCGTCATCACCATCCAGTTCGACCTCAACCGCAACATCGACGCCGCCGCGCTCGACGTGCAGACCGCGTTGACGATCGCGCAGCGCCGGCTGCCGATCGAGATGACGATCCCGCCGAGCTTCCGGAAGGTGAACCCGGCGGACTTCCCGGTGCTGTTCGTCTCGCTAGGGTCGGCGACGCTGCCGCTGTCGAGCGTCAATGAATATGGCGACATCACGATCGGGCAGGCGCTGTCGCAGCTGCCGGGTGTTGCGCAGGTGCTGATCTATGGAGCGCAGAAATTTGCGATCCGCGTCCAGGCCGATCCGGTGGCCGCGGCTGCCCGCAGCGTCTCGATGGAGGACATCCGCGCCGCGGTGTCGCGCGCCAACTCCTCGACCCCGGTCGGTACCTTGAACGGCCCCAAGCAGGACGTCGCGCTGCAGGCCTCCGGCCAGATGGACAAGGCGGCCGACTACCGCCAGATCTATGTCGCCTGGCGCAACGGCTCGCCGGTCCGGCTTGACGAGATCGCCAAGGTCTATGACAGCGTCGAGAACGACAAGATCGCGACCTGGATGAACGACGAGCGGGCGATCGTGCTCGCGATCCAGAAGCAGCCCGACGCCAACACCGTGGCGGTGGTCGATGGCGTGCTGGCCAAGCTGCCGTCGCTGCGCGCCGCGATCCCGCCCTCGGTGACCATGCAGGTCATGATGGACCGTTCGGTCTCGATCCGCCAGGCGGTCAGCGACGTCGAGGAGACCCTGCTGATCGCGATCGGCCTCGTGATCCTCGTGATCTTCCTGTTCCTGCGCTCGGCCTCTGCCACGTTCATTCCGGCGCTCGCGGTGCCGATCTCGCTGTTCGGCACCTGCGCGGCGATGTACGCGCTGGACTACTCCATCAACAACATGACGCTGCTGGCGCTGACGCTCTCGGTCGGCTTCGTGGTCGACGACGCCATCGTCATGCTGGAGAACATCGTCCGCCATATCGAGCACGGCATGAAGCCGTTCGAGGCGGCGCTGAAGGGCGCCCGCGAGATCGGCTTCACGATCATCTCGATCACCTTCTCGCTGATCGCCGTGTTCATCCCGGTGCTGTTGATGGGCGGCATTGTGGGCCGCGTATTCCGCGAGTTCGCGGTGACGATCTCGGTTGCCATCATCGTCTCCGGCTTCGTGTCGCTGACCTTGACCCCGATGCTGTGCGCCCGCGTGCTGCGCGCGCATGACGCGAGCAAGCGGCCGAACGTCGTGCTGCGGGCGTTCGAGGCGATGTTCGAGGCCTGGCTGCGCGCCTATGAATGGGCGCTGGACTGGGTGCTGGCCAAGAAGGCGCTGATGCTGGTGGTGACGCTCGCGACGCTTGGCGGCACCATCTATCTCTACATGATCGTGCCGAAGGGCTTCTTCCCGCAGGAGGACACCGGCTTCCTGATCGGCGTGACGGAGGCCGCGACCGACACCTCGTTCGAGGCGATGAAGGTGCGCCAGCAGGCGCTGGTCGAGGTGATGCGGACCGATCCAGCGGTGGATTACATCAATTCGACGGTCGGCTCCGGCGGTCCCAATCCGACCACCAATTACGGCCGGTTGTTCATCGCGCTGAAGCCGCAGAAGACCCGCGACAACGCCACCGTGGTGATCGGCCGGCTCCGCCAGAAGGCGCGCGAGATCCCGGGCATGCAGGCGTTCTTCCAGAGCGTCCAGAACCTCAGCATCGGCGGGCGTATCTCGAAGAGCCAGTATCAGTATGTGATGCAGAGCGGCGATACCGAGGCGCTGTACCGGCTGGCGCCCGAGATGCGCGACAAGATCGAGAAGATCCCGGGCTTGCTCGATGTCACCACAGACCTCTACATCAAGAACCCGCAGATGACGGTCGACATCGATCGCGAGAAGGCGGCGGTTTACGGCGTCACGGTCGATCAGGTCCGCAACCAGCTCTACAACGCCTACGGCGCGCGGCAGGTCGGCACCATCTACATGCCGTCGAACGACTACCAGATCATCCTCGAGGTGCAGCCGCAGTTCCGCGTCGATCCGTCCGACCTCTCGAAGCTCTACATGAAGACCGCGAACAACCAGACCATTCCGCTGGATGCGGTGGCAAGGCTGGTGCCGACGGTCGGACCGCTGCAGATCAACCACCAGGGCCAGCAGCCGGCGGTAACGATCTCCTTCAACCTCGCGCCGGGCACCTCACTCGGCTACGCGGTCGACAAGATCACCGAACTCGAGCAGACCGCGAATTTGCCGCCGACGATTGTGACCGGCTTCTCCGGCACCGCGCAGGTGTTCCAGGATTCGCTGCGCGGGCAGGGCGTGCTGATCCTCGCCGCGGTGTTCGCGGCCTTCGTGATCCTCGGCATTCTCTACGAGAGCTTCATCCACCCGATCACGATCATCTCCGGCCTGCCTTCGGCCGGTATCGGCGCGATCCTGACGCTGATGATGTTCGGGATGGAGCTGTCGGTCATCGCGATGATCGGCATCGTGATGCTGGTCGGCATCGTCAAGAAGAACGCGATCATGATGGTCGACTTCGCGCTGGAGCGACGCCGGGTCGGCCTCAGCGCCGAGCACGCGATCCGCGAGGCGGCGCTGCTGCGCTTCCGCCCGATCATGATGACAACGTTCGCGGCGATCTTCGGCACGCTGCCGATCGCGCTCGGCGCCGGCGCCGGCGCCGAACTGCGTCAGCCGCTCGGCGTCGCCGTGGTCGGCGGCCTCTGCGTCTCGCAATTGCTGACGCTGTTCATCACGCCCGTCATCTACATCTATCTCGACCGCATCGACCGCAGGCTGCGCCGCAAGCTCGATCCGCAGGCGGAGGCGGGCGGCGACGTCGAGCGGCCGCAGGTGGTCGCGGCGGAATAGCCGAGCGTTCGGCGCGAGCCGGAAACCGGCTCGCCGGGAGAAACTGCTCGGGATCGCGAGGTGTTAGATCGAGAAGCTGGTGCCGCAGCCGCAGGAGGCGGTGGCGTTCGGATTGACGACGCGGAACGAGGCGCCGATCAGGTCGTCGACGAAGTCGACTTCCGAGCCCGCGAGGAAGGGGACCGAGGCGGGATCGATCAGCACCACCGCGCTGTCGCGCTCGATCACGAGGTCGTCATCGGCCTGGGTGCGCTCGACGTCGAACTTGTACTGGAAACCGGAGCAGCCGCCGCCCTCGACCGAAATGCGCAGCTTGGCGCCTTCGCCTTCCTTGCTGAGGATCTGCCCGATACGGCGGGCGGCCCGTTCGCTGACGGTGATGGCAGCAGTCATGTCGGTCTCCGAAACCCTATTTGAGCATGATCTGATCGGGATCAGGCCCGGCGTCATCCCCAATTCATTTGGTCGGCCGCCTCAGTCATAGTTAAGTGCGTCGGACCATGGAATCAAATGGATAAGGACTAAAATACAGTGTCGGTCGGAATGGCTGCCCCCCGCGCGCCTTATGCCTGCGACCCCGATCGCAGCCGCGGCCGGCTGGTCGCGGAGCCGCCGAGCCGGACCCGCAGCCCGTTCCGGCGCGACTGCGACCGGGTGATCCATTCCACCGCGTTCCGCCGCCTCAAGCACAAGACCCAGGTCTTCGTCTTCCACGAAGGCGATCACTACCGCACGCGGCTGACCCATTCGCTGGAGGTCGCACAGATCGCCCGGGCGCTGGCCCGCCAGCTCGGGGTCGACGAGGACCTGACCGAGACGCTGGCGCTGGCGCATGACCTCGGCCATCCGCCGTTCGGGCATGCCGGCGAGCGGGCGCTCGACGAATGCCTCAGGGATGACGGCGGCTTCGACCACAATGCGCAGGCGCTGCGGGTCGTCACCTCGCTGGAGCATCGCTATCCCGAATTCGGCGGACTGAACCTGACCTGGGAATCGCTCGAGGGGATCGTCAAGCACAACGGTCCGCTGACCGAGCGCAATGGCGCGCCCGCCGGCCGCTACCTGGACAGTGGAATCCCGATCGGAATTGCTGACTACAACAAGGGCTACGACCTCGAGCTCTGGAGCTATGCCTCGCTCGAGGCACAGATCGCGGCCTTCGCCGACGACATCGCCTATGACGCGCACGATATCGATGACGGCCTGCGTGCCGGCCTGTTCGCGGTCGACGACCTCAAGGAGATGCCGCTGACCGCCGACATCATCGCCGAGATCGACCGCCACTATCCTAGGCTCGACGAGGTCCGGCGCGGCGCCGAACTGGTGCGTGAGCTGATCTCACACTTCATCAGCGCGGTCTTCAACGAAGCGAGCCGGCGCCTCGCGGCCGCGCAGCCGCTATCGGCCCACGACGTGCGCCACCACAATGCCCCGCTGATCGCGTTTCCGTCCGAGGTGGCGGAGCAGGAGGCGGCGATCAAGGCGTTCCTGTTCCGGCGGATGTATCGCCACAAGCGGGTGATGCTGGTGATGGGAGAGGCGGAGGAGGTGGTCCGCAATCTGTTCGAGCGCTACCAGCAATCGCCGGAGGACCTGCCGGCGGAATGGATCGAGGGGAGCGTGCAGGAGACCGGGGGCGCTCGGAACAGGCGGATCGGCAATTTCATTGCCGGGATGACCGACCGTTTCGCCCTGATCGAGCACCAAAGGCTTTTTGACTCGACCCCGGATTTGCGTTAGCGCCCTGCCATGGCCGACACCACTGCTTCACCACACCTTTTTGCCGACATGTTGACGCGCGTGCACGCGATCTGTGCCGCTGTGGCAGCCGAGGACAATTGGCCCGCCGGCATCGATCCGTCCCGCGTCGTGGTGGAGCCGCCGCGCGACGCCAGCCATGGCGACATGGCCACCAATGCCGCGATGGTGCTCGCCAAGGACGCCAAGGCCAAGCCGCGCGACCTTGCCGACAAGATCGCCGAGCGCCTGCGCGCCGATGCGCTGGTGGCGTCGGTCGATGTCGCCGGGCCCGGCTTCATCAACCTGACCTTGAAGCCGCAAGTCTGGTCGGACGCGCTACGCGCCGTGCTGGCCGCCGGCTCGGCTTACGGGCGCAGCGACATCGGCAAGGCCGAGAAGGTCAATGTCGAATACGTCTCGGCCAACCCGACCGGGCCGATGCATGTCGGCCATTGCCGCGGCGCCGTGTTCGGCGACGCGCTGTGCAGCCTGCTGCAATTCGCGGGCTTCGACGTCTGCCGCGAATATTACATCAACGACGCCGGCGCCCAGGTCGACGTGCTCGCGCGTTCGGCGTTCCTGCGCTACCGCGAGGCACTCGGCCAGGACATCGGCCCGATCCCGGAAGGGCTCTATCCCGGCGACTACCTCGTGCCGGTCGGCGAGGCGCTCGCCAAAGAATATGGCGAGAAGTTGCTCGACGTGCAGGAAGCCGCGTGGCTGCCGATCGTGCGCGACAAGGCGATCGCCATGATGATGGAGATGATCAAGGGCGATCTCGCCGCGCTCAATATCCATCACGACGTGTTCTTCTCCGAGCGCTCGCTGATCGCGTCAGGCAACAACAAGGTCGCCGAGACCATCGATTTCCTGCGCGCCAAGGGCGACATCTACGAGGGCCGTTTGCCGCCGCCGAAGGGCAAGCCGGTCGAGGACTACGAGGACCGCGAGCAGTCGCTGTTCCGCGCCACCGCCTATGGCGACGACGTCGATCGTCCGCTGATCAAGTCGGACGGCTCCTACACCTACTTCGCATCCGACATCGCCAACCACCGCTACAAGTTCGAGCGTGGCTTCACCAATCTGATCGACGTGTTCGGTGCCGATCACGGCGGCTACATCAAGCGCATGCAGGCCGCCGTGAAGGCGGTGACCGCGGGCAAGGCTGTGCTCGACGTCAAGATCGTGCAGCTCGTGAAGCTGCTGCGCGACGGCGAGCCGGTGAAGATGTCGAAGCGGTCCGGCGAGTTCGTCACGCTGCGCGAGGTGGTCGAGGAGGTCGGCTCCGACGCTGTCCGATTCATGATGCTGTTCCGCAAGAACGACGCGGTGCTCGATTTCGACCTCGCCAAGGTGATCGAGCAGTCAAAGGACAACGCGGTCTTCTACGTCCAGTATGGCCACGCCCGCGGCCACTCGATCTTCCGCAACGCGCGGGAGGAAGCGGTTCCCGATCTGCCCGAGACCGATGAGGCCCGGCTCGCCTATCTCCGTAATGCTACGGTCGAGCGGCTGACCGACCCGGCCGAGCTCGAGCTGCTCAAGCGGCTTGCGCTTTATCCGCGGATGATCGAGGCTGCGGCGGTGGCACATGAGCCGCACCGAATCGCTTTTTATCTCTATGATTTGGCCAGTGAATTTCACGCGCTTTGGACCAAGGGGCGCGATTTGCCCTATTTACGCTTCATTATCAATAATGATGCAGAGATCACGAGGGCGCGACTGGCAATGGTTCAGGGCGTCGTCTCGGTTCTGGCATCGGGCTTAGCTGTTCTAGGCGTCCACGCTCCGACCGAGATGCGGTAGGCAGGGGCATTAGGCCCTCACGAGTGGGGATTTGTGAGGGCATCTGGCAGAGGCCAACTCGTACGGACCGGCTGTGCCGGCGATCTTGGCGCTGTCCCGAAGGGGATGCATCATCACAATGGCTGATCGATATCAGGACCGACATTTTCCCGCCGACACGGCTTCCAAGGCCGACAGCGATCCGCTTGCCGAACTGGCACGGCTGATCGGCCAGACGGATCCGTTCGGCTCCTCCAACAAGCCGCCGCCGCGTCCGCTGCAGTCGCGCGCCAACGCGCGGCCGCAACAATACGAGCCGCAGGCCGCGGACGAGGATGCGCCGCCCGCGGGCCCGCCGCCTTGGATGCAACGCGCGCGGCAGGAGGCCGTCGCTCCGCCTCCCGTGCAGAACGCCGAAGACGAAGAGCCCGAGCAGGACTACCAGCCGAAGCCGGTGCATCCGTTGCACCGCTATGCGGCCCAGCAGGCGCAGCCTGCGCCCGCGCCGGTGGCGCAGTATCGGCCGGTCGAGGCCCCTCGGCAGCCGGAGGCATTTGACGAGGAGCCGCACTATCAGAGTGGCGGTCAGAGTCAGGATCCGTCGCGCTATGACGACGCGCTCTACGGCCAGCTGGAAGCCGGCGAGCAGGACCTGCAGCGCGATCCCGCCTATCCGGACGATCCCTATGCCTATGAGGAGGCATACGAGGAAGAACCCGAGCCCCGTCGGCGGCGCAGCGGCCTGATAACGGTCGCCGCGGTGCTGGCGCTTGGCGTGTTCGGCGTCGGTGGCGCGTACGCCTACCGGACCTATGTCGGCTCGCCCCGCAGCGGTGAGCCGCCGATCATCAAGGCTGACAACACGCCGACCAAGGTGATCCCGGCCCAGGCCGATGCGCCGGCCAAGACGCCGGACCGGATGGCGACGGGCGACGGCACCGAGAAGATCGTGTCGCGTGAAGAGACGCCGGTCGACGTCAATTCGAAGACCGCCGGACCGCGCGTCGTGTTTCCGCCGCTGAACGCCAATGCGAATCCGCCGCCGGCGGCCAGCGTGCAGACGGCGCAGCCGGCGCCGGCGCCGCTCACCGCGAACGGCACGTTGCCCAACAACGAGCCGCGCAAGGTCCGCACCCTCTCGGTCAAGGGCGATGCGCCCGATGGCACGCAGGCCACCGCGGCCGTGCCGGCGAAACCTCCGGCGGCGGCGAAGCCTCCGGTGTCGCGCGGCAACCCGGCTGCGGCCAATGCCAGCGTCAACTCGCCAATGTCGCTTGTTCCCGGCCAGGCTGAGGCGGCTCCGGCCGCGCCTCCGACCCGGGTCGCGTCAACCTCGGCGGCTCCGGTTGGTGGCGGCGGATATCTGGTCCAGGTGTCCTCGCAGAAGAACGAGGCGGACGCGCAGGCGTCCTATCGGACGCTGCAGGGCAAGTATCGCAACGTGCTCGGTTCGCAGCCCTTGGTGGTGAAGCGCGTCGATCTCGGAGAGAAGGGCGTCTACTACCGCGCCTTTGCCGGCCCGTTCGCGTCCTCGGAAGAGGCGAGCCAAGTGTGCAAGAGCCTGATGTCTGCCGGTGGGCCGCAGTGCCTCATCCAAAGAAATTAAGGGCCGTTTCCTTGACCCGTGAGCTGCATACGGCCTAATCGGCCGAATGACGAACCGCGCATTCATCACGGGCATATCCGGGCTGATCCTCAACGACGCCGAACGCGAATTCATTCGCGCCGAGCGGCCATGGGGCTTCATCCTGTTCAAGCGTAACATCGAGAGTCCTGCCCAAGTCGCGGCTCTTGTTGGGGAACTCCAGTCCGCGGTCGGCGTCGCCGATGCCCCGGTCCTGATTGACCAGGAAGGCGGGCGGGTGCAGCGGCTCGGCCCGCCGCATTGGCCGGCCTATCCGCCGGGCGCGAGCTTTGGGGCGCTCTACGACATCGATCCGAAGCTCGGGCTTGCGGCAGCCCGGGTCAGCTCACGGCTGATTGCGGCCGATCTGATCGATCTCGGAATCACCGTCGATTGCCTGCCCTTGGCCGACGTTCCGGTGGCCGGGGCGGATGCGGTGATCGGCAACCGGGCCTATGGAACCGAGCCGGACAAGGTCGCGGCGATCGCCCGCGCTGTCACGGACGGGCTGGAACAGGGCGGGGTGCTGCCGGTTCTCAAGCATATTCCCGGCCATGGCCGGGCCACGGCGGACAGCCATTTCCGGCTTCCGACGGTCGATACCGCCAGGGACGAGCTGGAACGGACCGATTTTGCTGCGTTTCAGCCGCTTGCCGATCTGCCGATGGCGATGACTGCACATGTTGTGTTTAGCGCGCTCGACCCCGTCCATCCGGCGACGACTTCTGCGACAATCATCGAACAGGTGATTCGCGGCCTGATCGGGTTCCAGGGTTTGTTGATGAGTGATGACGTGTCGATGAATGCTCTGGCCGGATCGATTGCCGAGCGGACCCGCGCCATCGTCACCGCCGGTTGCGACATGGTTCTGCACTGCAACGGCAATATTGACGAGATGCGCGAGGTCGCACGCGAAACGCCGGAACTGACCGGCAAGGCGCTTGAGCGCGCCAAGGCGACGCTCGCCGCGCGCAAGCCGCCTCAGCCGCTCGACCGGCAGGCGGCACGGGATGAACTGGATGCGTTGTTGGATCGGGTAGGGACGGCATGACCGCTGAAATTCTTTCGTTTGATACCGGGCGGCCGGCTGACCTCGCCGAGGGCGAACCGGCGCTGGTGGTCGACGTCGAGGGCTATGAGGGTCCGCTCGACCTGCTGTTGACGCTGGCACGGCAGCAGAAGGTCGACCTGTCGAAGATCTCGATCCTCGCGCTCGCCGATCAATATCTTTCGTTCATCGAGGCGGCGCGCAAGATTCGCCTCGAGCTTGCGGCCGACTATCTGGTGATGGCGGCGTGGCTGGCGTTCCTGAAGTCGCGGCTGCTGCTGCCCGAGCCGCCGACCGCGGAGGGGCCGAGCGCCGAGGAAATGGCGACCGCGCTCGCCAACCGGCTGCGCCGGCTGGAGGCGATCCGCGAGGCGGCGAACCGGCTGATGAACCGGCCCCAGTTCCAGCGCGATATCTTTCCGCGCGGCAATCCGGAATCGATCGCCGAGATCAAGCATCCGAAGTTCACCGCGACCTTGTACGACCTGCTGTCGGCCTACGCCACGCAGCGCGCGTCGCGCGTACTGACATCGGTGCATCTGGCCAAGCGGACGGTGTGGTCGCTCGCCGAAGCGCGCGCGTCGCTGGAGCGGCTGGTCGGCCTCGCCGAGGAATGGAGCTGCCTCGACGAGTACCTGATGAAGTACGTCGCAGATCCCAAGCAAAAGGCGACGGTGTTCGCCTCGAGCTTCGCGGCCGCCCTCGAACTGGTTCGCGAAGGCGAGATGGAGATCAACCAGAAGCAGGCGTTCGCGCCGATCTATTTCCGAAAGCGTCAAGCGCAGGCCGCAATGGCGGCGCCGGACCTGTCGGTTGAGTAAGTGGAAGAAGGAGAGCAAGCCCATGGCAAGCTTGGCGGAAGTGCGCAGAGAAGAGCCCGAGGAGGAGGTTTCTCCTATGGATCCGGTGGCGCGTCCTGAGGAATTGCGGCTCCTGGAAGCCCTGTTGTTTGCATCGGCCGAGCCGATCGACCAGGCAACGCTGGCAAAGCGGATGCCCGATGGCGTCGACGTCAAGGCTGCGCTGGCACAGTTGCAGGCGGAATACGCGCCGCGCGGCGTCAACCTGGTGCGCGTCGCCAACAAGTGGACGTTCCGCACCGCCGGCGATCTGTCGTGGCTGATGACGCGCGAGAGCACCGAGACGCGGAAGCTGTCGCGTGCCGCGATCGAGGTGCTGGCGATCGTCGCCTATCACCAGCCGGTGACTCGCGCCGAAATCGAAGAGATTCGCGGCGTGGTCACGTCGAAGGGCACGATCGACGTGCTGCTCGAGACCGGCTGGATCCGTCCGCGCGGCCGCCGCAAGACGCCGGGCCGTCCGCTGACCTTCGGAACCACCGACGCGTTCCTGTCGCAGTTCAGTCTTGAAGCGCTTGGCGACCTGCCGGGGCTCGAGGAGCTGAAGGGCACGGGTCTGCTCGACTCGCGTCTGCCGACCGGATTTTCCGTTCCGTCGCCGTCGGATGACGCGACGCTGCGGGAAGACGAGGAGCCGCTCGAGCCGGGTGATACGCTGGAACTGCTGCTGGCGCCGGCCGTCGAGCCGGAAGCCGAGGAACCCAAGACTGAGGCCGAAAAGACTGAGGCCGAAGCGACTGCGGTGGTTGAAACCACCGCCGAGGTCGAGGTCGAGGCGGATGTTGGCTCTGAGGCGGATACGGCCGAACCTGACGCTGGCGAGCCGCAAGACCGGGCCGACCGCGCGGGTGATGAGGCCGACGCCGAGGACAAGGGCGAATAAGCCTGAATATTCCCGGTTAAGCCTAGCAATATTACGTAGCCGCGACAGCGATTTGCCGCGGCCGAGGTCCTTGTTTTTGACACCCCGCGGGCCTACCTTCCGGCAAAGTTCAGGCCGGTCCGCCGGCCATTTCTGGAGGGTTGCAGGATGGGTTCGTTGAGCATTTGGCACTGGATCGTCGTGATCGCAGTGGTCCTGCTGCTGTTCGGACGCGGCAAGATTTCGGATCTGATGGGTGACGTCGCTCAGGGCATCAAGGCCTTCAAGAAGGGCATGCAGGACGACGACAAGGTCGCCGAGAAGACCGAGCCCACCAAGTCGATCGATCACAATGCGGCGACGTCGGCCGCGCGCCAGGACGTCGGCAGCAAGGCCGTCTAACGCGCTTGTACTGACGCATATTTCGACGTTTTTTCTTGCGCGAAACGGTGACGCCGTCGCACAGACGCGCTATGGACGCCGATTGAGAAAAGGCGCCGGCAGCCCCAGATCCTGTTAAGAGCGATGGGGCCGATGGCGGCGCGCTTAGGCGGAAGAATTCATGTTCGATATCGGGTGGAGTGAACTGGTCGTCATCGCGGTCGTCGCGCTGATCGCCATCGGCCCGAAAGAACTGCCGGGCGTGCTGCGCATGGTCGGGCAATGGATGGGCAAGGCCCGCAAGATGGCCTCCGAATTCCAGGGCCAGTTCCAGGAAGCCATGCGCGAGGCCGAGATGGCCGACCTCAAGAAGAGCTTTGACGAGGTCAAGGAGGCCGCAACCGGTATCACCAGCGGCAACATCATGACCTCGCTGCAGAAGGACGTCAGCGACGCCCTGCAGATCGACAAGCCGGTCGATGCGCAGGTCGCCTCCGCAATCGACGCACCGGTGACGTCCAGCGACGCACCGGTGACGTCCAGCGACGCACCGGTGACGTCAAGTGACGCACCGGTTACTCCCACGACTCCCGCCGAGCCGACGCCGGAAACCTTCGTCGAGGCTGAGACGCATGTCGCCGCCAGCGAGCCGCTCGCGATCACCAATGAGGTGAAGGGTGAGCCGACGCCGCAGGACGTGACGCCGGCACAGCCGGATGTGCGCAAGGACGCGAGGGCGTCATGAGCGCCGAAGACATCGAGGCCAGCAAGGCCCCCTTGATGGATCACCTGATCGAGCTGCGCTCGCGGCTGATCAAGGCGCTGCTCGGCTTCGGTGTGGCCTTCATCATCTGCTTCTTCTTCGCCAAGCAGATCTACAATGTGCTGGTCTGGCCGTTCGTCTGGATCGCGGGGCCTGAGAATTCGAAATTCATCTACACCGCGCTGCTGGAATATTTCATCACCCAGCTGAAGCTCGCATTGTTCGGCGCGGGCTTCATCTCGTTTCCGATCGTGGCCACCCAGATCTACAAATTCGTCGCGCCTGGTCTCTACCGGCATGAGCGCAACGCGTTCCTGCCGTATCTGATCGCCACCCCGGTGTTCTTCGTTATGGGCGCGGCGCTGGTCTATTTCGTCGTGCTGCCGATGCTGGTGCGGTTTTCGCTCGGCATGCAGCAGGCCGGGGGCGCGGAGACCGCGCAGATCCAGCTGCTGCCCAAGGTCGGCGAATATCTTTCGCTGATGATGTCGCTGATCTTCGCCTTCGGCATCGCGTTCCAGCTGCCGGTAATCCTGACGCTGCTCGGCCGGATCGGCATCGTCACCTCGAAGATGCTGAAGGAGAAGCGGCGCTACTTCATCGTGATCGCCTTCATCATCGCCGCCGTGCTGACGCCGCCCGACGTGCTGAGCCAGGCCTCGCTCGCGATCCCGCTGCTCGCGCTCTACGAGGGCGCCATCATCGCGGTCCGGATCGTCGAGAAGAAGGCTGCCACCTCGACCGCCTCGTCCGGGGCGACCAATCCCGCCGAATAGGTGATTTTGCCTCACACTCAGCGTCATACCCCGCGAAAGCGGGGTATCCAGTACGCTGCGGCCTCTCGGTGACACGCTGACGTCTCTGGAATACTGGATCGCCCGCCTTCGCGGGCGATGACAGTTGTGCTAGTTGAGGCACACCACAAAACGTTGACATACAACGTTATCCGCCTGAGCGACGTTAGGACCCCGACTGCCATGCACGACATCAAAGCGATCCGCGACAATCCGACAGCCTTCGACGCCGGCCTGAAGCGCCGCGGGCTTCGGCCGTTGTCGCCGTCGCTGCTGGCGATCGACGAGAAGCGGCGTGCGGCGATCCTGGCGTCCGAGCAGGCCCAGGCGCGGCGCAATGCGGCCTCGAAGGAGATCGGCGAGGCCAAGAAGGCCAAGGACGAGGCGCGTGCGGCCAAGCTGATGGCCGAGGTCGCCGAGCTGAAGACCACGATGCCGGAGCTCGAGGCGGCGGCGAAATCGTCCGATGACGAGCTGACCAAAGAGCTGTCGTCGATTCCGAACCTGCCGCTCGACGAGGTGCCCGACGGCACCGACGAGCACGGCAATGTCCAGCACCATGTGTACGGGAAGAAGCGCGACTACGGCTTTGCGCCGAAGCTGCATGATGATCTCGGCACCGCGCTCGGCTATATGGATTTCGAGGCGGCGGCGAAATTGTCCGGCGCACGCTTCGTCGTGCTGAAGAAAGGGCTGGCGCGGCTCGAGCGCGCGATCGGGCAGTTCATGCTCGATTTGCACACCGGCGAGCACGGCTACACCGAAATCAATCCGCCGCTGCTGGTGCGCGACGCCGTGATGTTTGGCACCGGCCAGTTGCCGAAATTCGAGGACGACCAGTTCTGGGCGATCAAGGGCGAATTGCTCGCGGCACCGAATGCCGATCTGCGCAGCGAGCGCCTCGGCCTGATCCCGACCGCGGAAGTGTCGCTGACCAACCTCGCGCGCGAATCCATCCTCGACGAGAAGGAGCTGCCGATGCGGCTGACCGCGCTGACGCCGTGCTTCCGCGCCGAGGCAGGCGCGGCGGGACGCGACACGCGCGGCATGATCCGCCAGCACCAGTTCACAAAGGTCGAGCTGGTGTCGATCACGACGCCGGAAGCCAGCAAGGATGAGCTGGAGCGCATGCTGTCCTGCGCCGAGCAGGTCCTGCAGAAGCTCGACCTGCATTATCGCGTGATGACGCTGTGCGCTGGCGACATGGGCTTCTCCGCGCAGAAGACCTACGACATCGAGGTGTGGATGCCGGGGCAGGGCGACGGCGGCGCCTATCGCGAGATTTCGAGCTGCTCGGTGTGCGGCGATTTCCAGGCCCGTCGCATGGACGCGCGCTATCGCGGCCCCGACGGCAAGCCGCGCTTCGTGCATACGCTGAATGGCTCCGGCACGGCGGTCGGGCGCGCCTTGATCGCCGTCATGGAGACTTATCAGCACCAGGATGGTTCGATCGCGGTGCCCGATGTGCTGCAGCCCTATATGGGCGGGCTCAAGGTCATCGAGCACGGCATGTGAGGCGAGGGCCGGTGTGATGCCGCTGCACCGTGACATCCACTGGCTTGGTCGACAATGGGCCGTCACGGGCCACGGTCTGCAGCTGATCAATCAGAAGCAGATGGGCTATTACGACATCGAGGCCGCGCGCCTGTGGGAGGCGCGCGTGACCGAGGTGCAATCGAAGGCCTGGATCGACAGGCCCGACTTCGACAAGGCGCTGGAGATCGCGCGCGGCAAGTTCGCCCAGATGGCGCCGGCCGATCTGCCGCCACCTGTACCGATTGCGTCGCCGCCACCGCCGGTCCGGGCGACGCCGCCGGCCGCGCCGCGCGCGCCGCTTGACGCGACATCGGTGCCCTCGATCGAGGAGCTGCTGGCCAGGCTGAAATCGAAATCGGCTGCGACGGCGCCGATCGCAAAGCCGGCCGAGGCACTCGCTCCGGTGCCGCCCAAACCCGAACCGCTCAGGGTTGAGCCTCGGAAAGTCGAGCCAGCGAGGTCTGAGCTCCCCCAGGCGGCTTCGGTCGCCCCCGAACCGTCCAAGGCCGAGCCTCGCGCGTTTGAAGCTCCGAAGGCCGAGTCGCTCACGACCGCACCCGCCAAGGCCGATCTCATCACGGCCGATTCCATCAAGTCCGAGCTCCCCACATCGGAGCTTCCGAAGCCTCCCAAGCCCGAGCCTCGCCAAACCGCACCAATTGTTCTTGAGCCCGCCAGGCCGGAAGCTCGAAGGGTTGAGCCGCCCAAGGTTGAAGCGCCCAAATCTGAAGCTCCCAAGTCTGAAGCTTCCAAGGCTGAAGCGCCAAAACCTGAACCTGCCAAGCCCGAGCCTCCAAGGTCAGAAGCTGTCACGTCCCGGGGTCTCGGGGCCGAACTGCGTCAGGCCCCGCGGGTCAAAATGCCAGGGGCGCCGCCGCCAGCGCCCGTTATCGCGGTTGTTCGACGGCCGGCCAGACCGGCCTGGCCGGTGTTCGAGCGCAAGATCGCCGGCAGCGGCAGATTTGTCCGTCCATGGCGCGTGACGTCGGCGCGATGGCACGGGCCTTCGCCAGGTTTGCCTCCGCGGCCCTAGCCGGTTAAGACGGCAATCAACTCAAGAAACCGCAGCGTAAGAAACCCGCGTCGAATCGGAACAAGAGGCACTTTGACGGATGCGAATTCTCTGCACCAATGATGACGGCATCCACGCTCCAGGCCTGCAGGTCGTCGAGCAGATCGCACGCGCGTTGTCCGACGATGTCTGGATCGTTGCCCCCGAGCTCGATCAGTCCGGCGTCTCGCATTCGCTGTCGCTCAACGATCCGCTGCGTCTGCGCGAGGTCAGCCCGCGTCATTTCGCGGTGCGTGGCACGCCGACCGATTGCGTCATCATGGGCGCGCGCCACATTCTCGGAGACAAGCTGCCCGATCTCGTGCTGAGCGGCGTCAACAAGGGCCGCAACGTCGCCGAGGACGTGGTCTATTCCGGCACCATCGCCGGTGCGCTGGAAGGTACCATTCTGGGCTTTCCGTCATTCGCGCTGTCGCAGGAATTCTCGATCGAGACGCGCAATGCGCCGCTGTGGGACACTGCGCTGAAATTCGGACCCGACATCATCCGCAAGGTGATCGGCGCCGGCGTCCCCAGGAACACCGTCATCAACGTCAACTTCCCGTCTTGCATGCCCGATGACGTGAAGGGCATTCGGATCACGCGGCAGGGCAAGCGCAATCAGGGATTCCTGAAGATCGATCGCCGTCACGACGGACGCGGCAATCCGTATTTCTGGATCGGCTTCGAGCGCGCGGCGATGATGGACACGCCGGCCGAAGGCACCGATCTCGCTGCGCTTGCGGCGCGCTACGTCTCGGTCACACCGCTGCGGCTCGACCGCACCGATGAAGCATTTTCGGAAACGTTGCTTGATACGCTGAAGTAATCCTCGGGGAATCTGTAGCCCGGATGGAGCGAAGCGAAATCCGGGACCCGTGTTGTGAAGTCACCGGATTACGCTTCGCTCCATCCGGGTTACGCACCCAACTTGCCGTTAAACCGGCGCACCCTTCATCGCGCTGGAGATCACCTGGGCCAGCGTTTCCAGTTGGAAGGGCTTTTGCAGCGCCGGACGGTCGCGATACTCCGGAGGCAGGCCGGACGAGCCATAGCCGGTCGCGAAGATGAAGGGGCGGTTGCGGGCGTTGATCAGCTCGGCGACCGGGGTGATCACCTTGCCATTGACGTTGACGTCGAGGATCGCGAGGTCGAATTCGGTCGATTGCGCAAGCTTGACCGCTTCGCCGATCTCGCCGGCCTCGGCCGCGACGCTATGGCCGAGTTCCTCCAGCATATCGGCGACCATCATCCGGATCATGACCTCGTCCTCTACGAGGAAAACTGAACAGCCCGCCGGCCGTATCGCTGTCATGATGGAATCCTTGCCCTTCCCTGAATCAGGCTCGCAAATAACATTACAGCGCGCAATGCAAACGTTTGGGAATTGGTCCTTTTCCAGCGCGCAGCAGGGTTTGCCGCGTCGCCCTGGCTGACCTTGTTGCGCAAGATTTGCCCAACAGCCGACGAGGTATGTTGGCTCTACCAGAGCCCCGATCTGCACCACCCAGACGTTAACCCGCGCATCGTCGCGATTATATGTGATGCAACCGGGCCGGCGCCAATGCGAAACCGGGCGATGGTTCCTGGCCGGGAACAAAACGCGACGGGAAATTTTTCCTTAACGCGGTATTTCGGATTTCAATGGCATCAAGAGGGCGGAGATTCCGCGCTGCTGCCCAGAGACGCTGATGAACATGGCCGTGAACCCCGATCCGACCGAGAAGATGATGTTTCAGCTGACCCTGCGGCGGCGCGGGGTGAGCGATCGGGCGGTGTTGCGTACGATGGAGGAGGTGCCGCGCGAGGTCTTCGTCGATCCGCGCGATCGCAACGAGGCCTATCGCGACAGCGCACTTGCGATCGCCTGCGGGCAGACCATCAGCCAGCCTTTCGTCGTGGCCTACATGACCGAGCAACTGCAGCTGCAGAAGGACCATCGCGTGCTCGAGATCGGCACCGGCTCGGGCTACCAGGCGGCCGTGCTGTCCCGGTTGTGCAAGCAGGTTCTGACCATCGAGCGCTACCGGACGCTGGCCGACGGCGCCCGCAAGCGCCTCGAAAAGCTGGGCTATTACAATATCGAGGTGCTGCTCGGGGACGGCTTCGACGTTCCGGCCGGGGCAGGCGATTTCGACCGCATCATCGTCACCGCGGCGATGGAGCAGATCCCGGAGAAGCTGCTGGAGCGGCTCGAACCCGGCGGCATCCTGATCGCCCCGGTCGGGCCGCATCAGGGTACCCAGACCCTCGTCCGCGTGGTGCGGACCGAGAACGGCTTCGACCGCAAGGAATTGGTCGACGTCCGCTTTGTGCCGGCGCTGCCGGGAATCGCGCGCGAATTGTAAATTTGGCGATTTGCTGCTTGGCACCAACGCCTTATTCGCAGGGTTAAGCGGTTATTTACTCGGTACGTGTTTACTCAAAACAGTCTTTTGTTGCGTACGAGTGAGTAACCATGTCTGGGGTTGTCGAGTTGCTTCGCTCGCGTCGCGTGCCGCAGGTTGCGGTGCTGACGCTGATGTCCATGGCTTTTGCCGGTTGCAGCGCCGATATGTCGTCGCGCTTCTCGCAAAACTCCTACTCGCAAAATCCGTTTGCGTTTGATCCGCAGCCGACCGGTACCGTGCAGCAGCCGCCGCCGCCGCGCGAGTTGCCGCAATACGCGCGGCCGCGAACGCAACCGCAATATTCGCAATATCAGTCACAGCCGTTGCCGCCGCCGGTCGCAGCAGCGCCGCAGTCCTATCCGGTCGCCAATGCCAATGCCGGCGTCTCCGGAGGAGGGCGCGGAGTTTCGTCCTACACACCGCCGTCCGCGCGTCCGCAGATCGAATCCACCGGCACCGTTCCGCATTCGGTCGCAGCAGCCAATACCGGGCATAACGGCACCACGATCATTGTCGGCACCAGCGACACACTGGAAGTGCTGGCGCGCCGCTACAACGTCTCGACCGCGGAGATCCTGCGCGCCAACGGCTACAAGGGACCGCGCGCGCTGTCGCCCGGCCAGCAGCTGGTAATTCCGCGCCCGACCGCATCGGCCGCGGCGCCGGCGATGGCCGCACCGGCGGCGCGCCCCGTCGCCGTGGCAGCGGCGCCTGCCGGCGTCCACTATGTCAATCGCGGCGACACGCTGCACAGCATCGCGCGCCAGCACCACATTCCCGTGGCCGAGCTCGCCCGCGCCAACAATCTCGACCAGTCGGCCCGGCTCAGCCTCGGCATGAAGCTCGTGGTGCCCGGCGCCAAGACGGCGATGGCGGCGCCTGCGCCCGTCGCTCAGCCTGTTGCTGCTGCGCCGATTGCTGTGGTGGCTCCGGCACCGGCGGTCGCAGCCCCGAAGGTCGTTGCAACCGCGCTGCCGCAGCAAAGCGCGCGGCTGGTCCAGCCGACCGCGGCAGTCGAACAGCCGGCGGCTGCCGCTGAAGCGCCCGTCGTCACCAAGTCGAGCGAGGCCACCGGCGCGTTGCCGACCTTCCGCTGGCCGGTGCGTGGCAAGGTCATCACCGCCTACGGCTCGAAGACCAACGGCAAGGTCAATGACGGCATCAACGTCGCGGTGCCCGAGGGCACGCCGGTGAAAGCTGCCGAAGACGGCGTCGTCGCCTATTCGGGCAATGAGCTGAAGGGCTACGGCAATCTCGTGCTGGTTCGCCATTCCAACGGCTACGTCACCGCCTACGCCCATGCGAGCGAAATCCTGGTGAAGCGCGGCGATACCATCAAGCGCGGTCAGGTGATTGCCAAGTCGGGCCAGTCCGGCGAGGCGGGCTCGCCGCAGCTCCACTTCGAGATCCGCAAGGGGTCGTCGCCGGTCGATCCGCTCCAGTTCCTCAACGGCGCGTAAGCTACGCGTCGGGACTTCAAGGGACTTCCAAGTCTCACAACAAAGACAGCGGGGGTGGCGCAAGCCTCCCCCGCTTTGTTTTGTCGATTGCCTCGGTGATTACTTGCCGCTCAGCCGCGTAGCCCGGATGGAGCGAAGCGAAATCCGGGAGCTCACCCGCGGAGTGCACGATCCTGGATTGCGCTGCGCTCCATCCGGGCTACACAGGCAATGACGGGAGGGCTATGCCTTCCATTGCCTGTTACTGGCCGGTCAGCCGCACACCGAGCCGGCCCGCGAGCTCCTGCGTGTACTGCCAGGCGACGCGGCCCGAGCGCGAGCCGCGGGTGGTCGACCATTCGAGCGCCTCGCGCTCGAGTTCGTCGTCGGCGATCTTGATGCCGTAATGGTCGCAATAGCCCTTCACCATCGCAAGGTACTCGTCCTGGCTGCAGCGATGGAAGCCGAGCCAGAGGCCGAAGCGGTCCGACAGCGACACCTTCTCCTCGACCGCTTCGCCGGGATTGATCGCGGTCGAGCGTTCGTTCTCGATCATCTCGCGCGCCAGGAGATGCCGCCGGTTCGAGGTCGCATAGAGGATGACGTTGTCGGGGCGCCCCTCGATGCCGCCTTCCAGCACGGCCTTCAGCGACTTGTACGAAGCATCGTTGCCGTCGAAGGAGAGGTCGTCGCAGAACACGATGAAGCGGAAGGAGGAGCTGCGCAGCAGCTCCATCAGGCCGGGCAGGCTCTCGATGTCCTCGCGGTGGATCTCGATCAGCTTGAGGCGGTCGGCCCGCTTGCGGTCGAGATTGATGCTGGCATGGGTGGCCTTGACCAGCGACGACTTGCCCATGCCGCGGGCGCCCCAGAGCAGCGCATTGTTGGCGGGCAGGCCGTCGGCGAAGCGCTCGGTGTTCTCCATCAGGATATCGCGCATCCGGTCGACGCCCTTGAGCAGGCCGATCTCGACGCGGCTGACGCGCGGCACCGGGGCCAGGCGCCCGTCCGGATGCCAGACAAAGGCGTCCGCGGGGCCGAAGGTCTCGGCCGGATCGAGGGCCGGGGAGGCGTCAGCGAGGCGGCTCGCGATGACCTCCAGGGCGTTCGCGATCCGCTCGGCCGCCGCGCCGTCGAGCGCCGTTACCGGGCGTTTTGTCGCGGCGTTTTCAGCACGCTTGGCGGCAGCCTTGGGGGTGGTTTTGCGGGTTGTTTTACTGGTCGTTTTCTTGGCTTTTTTCGGCATTTGTCCAGTTCCTGACGGCGCAGCCTTATCGGGCTGGCGGCGGTCCCGCAAGCGCCCTAAATGAAGGTCCGTTAACGTTGCAATTGGGACCGCGGCCGCTATAGTCCGCGCGAATTTGTCCGGACCGCCATACCGCCCCGAATCCGAGGGCGCTGCCGGTTCTTTCCCGTCTTATCCGAGGATCGTCCGAATGCTGATTACTCCTGCGTTTGCCCAGGCTGGAGCGACTGGTGACACCAACAGCATGTTGATGTCACTGCTGCCATTCGCGCTGATCTTCGTCATCATGTACTTCCTGATTCTGCGCCCGCAGCAGAAGAAGGTGCGCGACCATGCGGACCTCGTGAAGAACATCCGCCGCGGCGACACCGTGGTGACCTCGGGCGGCCTCGTCGGCAAGGTGACCAAGGTGGTCGACGACGACCAGATCGAGTTCGAGATTTCGGACGGCGTGCGCGTGCGCCAGATGCGCCAGATGATCTCGGGTGTGCGTACCAAGGGTGAGCCGGCGAAGGGCGACGCCAAGGACGAGGCGTCCGCGAGCTGATCGCCGCGGCGCCTTTTTGGAATCTGACGGGTCAACTCGATGTTGTATTTCACGCGGTGGCGAGCGCTGGGGATTATCCTGACAGCGCTGGTGGTCTGCCTGTGCGCCGTGCCCAATTTCTTCCCCGAGGCGCAGGTGAAGACTTGGCCGGCCTGGGCGCAGCGGCGCCTGGTCCTCGGCCTCGATTTGCAGGGCGGCTCTTATCTGCTGCTCGAGGTCGACTCCAACTACGTGAAGAAGGAGAAGCTCGACCAGATTCGCGACGATGTCCGGAAGGTGCTTCGTGAAGCCAAGATCGGCTACACCGGCCTCAACACACGCAACGACGCGGTGGAAGTCCGCATCTCCAAGGAAGGCGACCAGTCGACGGCATTGTCGAAGCTCCGCGAGCTGTCGCAGCCGCTCGGCGGCCTGCTCGGCTCCAGCGGCCAGCGCAGCCTCGAGGTTGCCGATGCCGGCGGCGGCCTGATCCGCCTGACGGTCCCGCAGGCCGCGATCACCGAGCGCATCCGGCAGACCATCGAGCAATCGATCCAGATCGTCGAACGGCGCGTCAACGAGCTCGGCACGGTCGAGCCGGTGATCCAGCGTCAGGGCACCGACCGCATCCTGGTCCAGGTGCCGGGCCTGCAGGATCCGACACGCCTGAAGGAACTGCTCGGCAAGACCGCCAAGATGGAATTCCGCATGGTCGACAGCTCGGTGTCGCCCGACCAGGCCCAGCAGGGCCGCCTGCCGCCGGACTCCGAGCTCTTGATGAGCGCGTCACCGCCGCCGGTTCCGTATGTCGTCAAGAAGCAGGTCCTGGTTTCCGGAGGCGAGCTCTCCGATGCCCAGCCCGGATTTGACCAGCGCACCGGCGAGGCGATTGTCAGCTTCAAGTTCAATACGTCGGGCGCGCGCAAATTCGCGCAGGCGACCGCCGAAAACGTCGGCCAGCCGTTTGCGATCGTGCTCGACAACAAGGTGATCTCGGCACCCGTCATCCGTGAGCCGATCACCGGCGGACAGGGCCAGATCTCCGGCAGCTTCACCGTGCAATCGGCCAACGATCTGGCGATCCTGATGCGTGCCGGCGCGCTGCCGGCCCCGTTGACGGTGATCGAGGAGCGCACCGTCGGTCCCGGCCTCGGACAGGACTCGATCGAGAAGGGCGAGCTCGCGGCCTATGTCGGCTCGATCCTGGTCATCGTGTTCATGCTGATCACCTATCGGCTGTTCGGCGTGTTCGCCAACATCGCGGTGGCGATCAACGTCGCCATGATCTTCGGACTGCTGTCGCTGCTCAACGCCACGCTAACCTTGCCCGGCATCGCCGGCATCGTGCTGACCGTCGGCATCGCGGTCGATTCCAACGTGCTGATCTACGAGCGCATCCGCGAGGAATTGCGCGGCGGCCGCAACGCGATCTCGGCGATCGACGCCGGCTTCAAGCGGGCGCTGGCGACCATCCTCGACTCCAACATCACTACCTTCATCGCCGCCGCCGTGCTGTTCTACATCGGCACCGGACCGGTCCGCGGCTTTGCCGTGACGCTCGGCATCGGCATCATCACCACGGTGTTCACCGCCTTTACCCTGACGCGCCTGATCGTCGCCGGCTGGGTGCGGTGGAAGCGGCCGCAAACCGTGCCGATCTGAGAGGCCTGTTGTGACTCATACCGTTCTCATTGGCCTTGGTATCCTGATTACCGTGCTGACCGTGGTCGCGGCGCTCGGCCTGCTGCCGGCGCTGCGCATCGTGCCTGACGACACCCATTTCGACTTCACTCGCTTTCGCCGCATCAGCTTCCCGATCTCGGCGCTGCTCTCGATCCTTGCCATCACGCTGTTCTTCACCCACGGCCTGAATTTCGGCATCGACTTCAAGGGCGGCACGCTGCTGGAGGTGCAGGCCAAGTCCGGCACCGCCGACATCGCCGCGATGCGCACGACCTTGAACGGCCTTGGCCTCGGCGAGGTGCAGCTGCAGCAGTTCGGCGGTCCGGCGGAAGTCCTGATCCGCGTCGCCGAGCAGCCCGGCGGCGACAAGGCGCAGCAGGATGCGGTGACGAAAGTGCGCGGCGCGCTCGGCGAATCCGTCGACTACCGCCGCGTCGAGGTGGTGGGACCGCGCGTCTCCGGCGAACTGCTGGCCTACGGCATGATCGGCCTGATGTTCGCGATCATGGGCATCCTGATCTACCTTTGGTTCCGGTTCGAATGGCAGTTCGCGCTCGGCGCCATGATCGCCAACGTCCACGACATCGTGCTCACGATCGGCTTCATGTCGATCACCCAGGTCGATTTCGACCTCACCAGCATCGCGGCGCTGCTGACTATTCTCGGCTACTCGCTCAACGACACCGTCGTCATCTATGACCGCATCCGCGAGATGCTGCGGCGCTACAAGAAGATGCCGATGCCGCAGCTGCTGAACGAATCGATCAACTCGACGCTGTCGCGTTCGATCATCACCCACGTCACCGTGACGCTGGCGCTGCTCGCACTGCTGCTGTTCGGCGGCCAGGCGATCCACAGCTTCACCGCGGTCATGATGTTCGGCGTGGTGCTGGTCGGCACCTACACCTCGATCTTCATCGCGGCGCCGATCCTGATCTATCTCGGTGTTCACACCACGCGGGGTGGAGAGGCGGCGCAGGACGCGCCGGCCAAGAAGCCGGACACGGCGGCAGCCAAGAAGTAGCCGGTCATGAGCAACCCCTCGGACGCTCCCCATCTTCCGAGGTCGGCGCCGATCGAGGCCTACGGCAAGGGCGGCTTCGCGTTTGCCGATATGTCGCACCGCGGCTCGCTCCTGTGCCTGCCTGATTCGATCTGGGCCTGGTCGGTCACCAGACCGCAGGAGATCGACGAATACTCGCTGCAAAAGGTGTTCGCGGCCGCCAATGCGATCGACACGCTGATCGTCGGCACCGGCACCGACGTCTGGGTCCCGCCAAAGGGCCTGCGCGAGGCCCTGCGGGCCGTGCGGGTGGTGCTCGACCCGATGCAGACGGGACCCGCGATCCGCACCTACAACATCATGCTGGGCGAGCGGCGGCGCGTCGCGGCGGCGCTGATCGCGGTGCCATGAGCGCGACGGAGGCACCGAAGGACGGCGCGGCCTTCTGCGCCGATCTGGTGCGGAGCCATGACTTCGTGCGCTACGCGTCGACCTTGTTCCTGCCGGGTCCGGAACGGCGGGCGATGCTTGCGATCTACGCCTTCAACATCGAGGTCTCGCGCGTGCACGAGCAGGTCAGCCAGCCGCTGCCCGGCGAGATGCGGCTGCAATGGTGGACCGACATGCTGGCCGGCGCGGGCCATGGCGGCGTCGAGGGCAATCCGGTCGCGGCAGAATTGCTGCACACGATCCGCAATCACCGTCTGCCGGTCTCGCCATTCTCGCTGTTGGTCGAGGAGCACCAGTTCGATCTCTACAACGACCCGATGCCGTCGCTGACCGCGCTCGAGGGCTATCTCGACGCCACGGCCTCGGTGCTGCTCTCGCAGGCCACGCGCGTGGTGGCGCGGCCGTCGGAGGCGATCGATCACCTGGCCCGTCATGCGGGTCTTGCCCAGGGCATGGCGCAGGTCATCGCTTCGCTCGGCCGCGACGCCTCACGGCAGCAGCTGTTTCTGCCGTTGCAGCTGCTGCAGCAGCACGGCGGCAGCAAGGAGGAAGTGTTTGCCGGCAAGGTGACGCCGAACATCCGTGCCGCGATCGATCAGCTTGCGGACGAGGCCCAGGGCCATCTCAAGACCGCATTCGGACTGCTTGCGGATGTCCCGTCCGGTGTGAGGCCGATCTTTCTGCCGCTCGCTTGCGTCAGGCGCGAGTTGAACCGGGCGAGGAGGGAGGACTACGACCCGTTCCTGCCGAAGCCGGTCTCGCGCCTGCGCACGCTCTGGACGTTGTGGCGAGCCGCGCGCACGGAGGAGTTCGGTCGCTAGCTCTGCTCTTTCGGGATGTGCTTGGTGAAGATCCGGATTGTTGTGCCCCTGACCATCGGGCCGCTGTCATAGATGTCGGATGCGATCTGCTCCACCGCGTCGCGCAGCGCAACGAACTGGGCTTGCCGCGCCATGCTCGCCGTTCCGCGCGTGCCGGCCAGCTCGTCCAACGCGGCGTCGCTGATCTGGCATTCGATTTCCTGGTCGCCGTTCATCATGGTGAATCCGAACGCCAGTCGTTCGGAATCGTATCCCCCGATCCGGCCACGGGTGAGTGGCATTAAACTTGTCCCTTGAGCGCGCTACCCCTCGCAAAGAGTGAAGCTTCGCGCCGTGTTTGTCGAGGGCCACGCGCCGAGAAGCGCGCTCTAACCTGCCGGCCGGTCCATCTCGGCGACTTCAAAATTGAAGCGGTCGCGCAGATTCTTGCGTTGCTCGAGGATGTCCTTGAGGAACTCGCGATCGGCGTCGCTGCGCATCATCGGCTCGATCAGATCGATCTGGTTCATGGCGACGAGCTGCAGGATTTCGGTGCGCGGCTTGCCGGCGGCATCGCGCGGCAGCGCGTGCACGACCTGGATGTGTTCGGGCGGCTTGATGCCCCTTGCCGCGGCAAGCTCATTGCGCAGCGTCTTTTCCAGCGCGGACTGGTCCGCCTCGACGAAGGCATAGAGTCCGACGCCGACGCGCCGGTCGGCAAAGGCGACGATCGCGGTGTCGCGCACCTGCGGATTCTTGCGGATCAGATCGATCAATACCGGAGCGTCGTTGACCAGTCTCCGGCCGCCGCCCTCGCGGTCGGTGAAATTGAAGATGCCGCGCGTGATCGCCTGATAGACCTTCTTGCCGGTCTTGAGCCAGATGCCGGCGACCGCGGATTTCTTTGCGAGTACCTTGCGCTCTTTCGGCGTCAACGCCTCCGGCGCGTAGCTGCGCTTGTGCTTCAACAGATGCCGCAGATCCTCGTAGGCGGCGATGCGGAACAGCCGGCTGCGGGTCTTGAAGCAGGCGGCAAGCTGGAAGTCGGTGAGGTAGGCGCGGCCATCGCGGCCGACCAGCCAGTTCTGCTCCTTGGCGAGATCGTTGTGGCAGATGCCGGCGCGATGCAGCTTGCGCAACGCGGCCTTGGCGGAACGAAAATAGACGACATCGCCATGCGGTTTCGCCAGATGCAGCGCCGCGCCGTCGATGAAACCGCGCACCAGAGCCCGGCGGCCGGCCCACAGCAGCTTTGGCCCGACGTCGAGGTCGCGCGCCAAGGTCAGCGCGCGGCGCTCGCGCGAGAACAGATGCAGCGCCAGGCCGAACGACCAGAACGGCACCTGATCGAGCCGGCGCAGCACGCCGTCGACCTCGCCGTCATCGGCGCGGAAGCGGCCGCGCTCGACGGTCGAGAACACGTCGCGCTTGAGCAGCACGCCCTGGCTCCACCGCACCGACAGGGTGGCGTCATCGTCTTTCGGCAAGCTCATGACTGTCAGGCCGCTGCCGCAACGCGCAGATGCTCTGCGATCCAGTGGTCGAGATCGGCGAGAGCGCGCGCGCTGATCGCCTGCTTCTTGGCGACGGTCTTCTCGTTGCCGCGCAGCCGCGAGCCGTCCGGCTTCTTGGTCGGCGCGCTGGCCAGCGGCGGGAACAGACCGAAATTGATGTTCATCGGCTGGAACGAGCGCGAACCGGCCTCGATCGTTTCGATGTGGCCACCGGTGATGTGGCCGAGCAGCGCGCCGAGCGCGGTCGTCGCCGGCGGCGGCGTCAGCGCGGCACCGCGCATGTCGGCGGCGGCACAGAGGCCGGCGATCAGGCCGACGCTGGCCGACTCGACATAACCCTCGCAGCCCGTCATCTGCCCGGCGAAGCGCAGCCGCGGCTGCGCGCGCAGACGCAGCTGACCGTCGAGCAGCTTTGGCGAGTTCAGGAAGGTGTTGCGATGCAGGCCGCCGAGGCGCGCGAACTCCGCGTTCTCAAGGCCAGGAATGGTCCGGAACACGCGCTGCTGCGCGCCGTGCTTCAGCTTGGTCTGGAAGCCGACGATGTTGTAGAGCGTGCCGAGCTTGTTGTCCTGCCGCAGCTGGACGATCGCATACGGCTTGACGGTCGGGTTGTGCGGATTGGTCAATCCCACCGGCTTCATCGGCCCGTGGCGTAGCGTCTCGTGACCGCGCTCGGCCATCACCTCGACCGGCAGGCAACCGTCGAAATAGGGCGTGTTGGTCTCCCAGTCCTTGAAGTCGACCTTCTCGCCGTCGAGCAGCGCCGCGACGAAGGCGTCATACTGCTCCTTCGTCATCGGGCAGTTGATGTAGTCCGCGCCGGTGCCGCCGGGGCCGACCTTGTCGTAGCGCGACTGAAACCAGGCCACCGACATGTCGATGGAATCCTTGTGCACGATCGGCGCGATCGCGTCGAAGAATGCCAGCGCGCTCTCGTCGGTCAGCTGCCTGATGGCGTCGGCAAGCGGTGCCGAGGTGAGGGGACCGGTCGCGACGATGACGTTGCTCCAGTCGGCCGGCGGCAGTCCTGCGACTTCCTCCCGGCTGATCTCGATCAGCGGATGTTCGTTGAGCGCCTTGGTGACGGCGGCCGAAAAGCCGTCGCGGTCGACCGCCAGCGCGCCGCCGGCGGGCACCTGATTGGCGTCGGCCGAGCGCATGATCAGGGAGCCCAGCCGCCGCATCTCGGCGTGCAGCAGCCCGACCGCGTTATTCGCGGCATCGTCGGAGCGGAAGGAGTTCGAGCAGACCAGTTCGGCACAGCCGTCGGTCCGGTGCGCCTCGGTCATCCGGTGCGGGCGCATTTCATGCAGCACGGCGCGGATGCCGGCATTGGCGACCTGCCAGGCGGCCTCCGAGCCGGCGAGCCCCGCGCCCACGATGTGCACGGGTTGGGAAGAGGATTGATGCGGTGTCATCGCGCAGCGTTAGCGCGTTTTGATCTCATATGCATCTGAAACCGCACCACAAACGACAACGCCCGCTGTGGAAGCGGGCGTTATCCGTTCAGCAGATGGCCTGCGGCCGATTAGCCGTTGTAGGTGCCGGCGGCAACGCGCGGAATGTCCGAGCGGTCGAGGCCGATATCGGCGAGTTCACGATCGCTGAGCTGGGACAGTTCGCTGACATTGCGCTGATAATCCCGGAAAGCCTGGATCATGCGGATGAGCGAGAGCAACATGGTAGTCTCCTAGTAATTCAGATTCAGCTTTTCCAAAGCCTCATCGTTGAAGTGAATATAGATGGTATAGTGCAGTGCGGTAGTTCCGATGTTGCGATGCAGCTAGGCTCAAAACGCATAGCGGCAGTAAGTTCCGGTTAACCGTTTGGCGCATCGAAAACTGCCCGGTAGACGGAAGTTCCATAAAGGCCGAGTATGCCAACAAAACGTTTCTGAAATCAGTCAGTTATTGAAATCTTGGCAGGCGTGGTTGCGCCATTTACGTGGTAATTACGGACCGTTTGTTCAAGCCGAGGTCCCTCGTTACGGGAGGGATCACAGCGATGTGTTCCATGCGTGATTCGCATGCAAGCGGTTGTCGTTAAAATGATCTTATATTCACTTCATTGCGATCTCGGACAGAAGATGGTGTCGCGTCAATCAGTCGCATTGACGTAAGCGGTAATTCGATCCTGTGCCGCAACGGATTTCCGTCGCGGGGTCCCATGTCGCGCGGAATGTGCTGCTGATTATCGGAAGTGAGTCTCGATTGAAGTGAACACGCCGAACAAAGCTATTGCGGCGCTGCTTCCTTACTGCCTTGTAATCAAAACACTATGCAACGCATGCGCGATGCGCGCGCAGCGCTCATCACATTTGTATCGCGCGAAGTTCATTCTGAACGGTGCCGGGAACAGCGAATAATCGTTCCGCAGATTCCGCAATCACGCTGGGATCTGTCCAAGAACAACAGATGGATCATCCCATGATTAAGACATTGATCGCAGCAGCCACCGTGGCTGCCGTTGCCTACGCTGTCGCTCCCGCTCAGGCTGCGCATCGTCATCATGCGGGCCTCGGCTGCAGCGGTGCCAATCTCGGCAAGACTGAAGCTGCAGTCGAAGCCATGGCTGACAATGAGGTCAAATTCGCGGCGGAGAAGGAAGTCTCGCTCGCCCAGGACGCGATGCTGAACAACAAGTGGGGCGCATGCGGCGCGCACCTCAGCAAGGCTGCCGAAGCCAGCATGGCGAAGTAAGCTTTGATCATTGCGATAAGGGCCGATTGCCTGGGGCGATCGGCCCTTTTTGATTCACCCGTAGCTGGACCAACTTTGATCTAGTCAGAGCAGAAGGTTGGCCTCGCTGCGCCACGCAATCTGGTGTGAAAGCGCTATGGAGCCTTGGCGAGTTGGGTGGCGAAGTAGCCGATCGTCTTGGCGTACACCTCGCTCTTGTTCCACTGCTGGATCACCGCAAAATTCTCGCTGCCGGGCTCCCAGCCCTTGCCCTTCTTCCAGCCATAGCTCTTCAAATAGTTTGCCGTCGACGCCAGCACGTCGGGCACGTTGTGCAGGAGGTCGCGCTTGCCGTTGCCGTCAAAGTCGACCGCGAACTTGATGTAGGACGACGGCATGAATTGAGTCTGGCCGATCTCGCCGGCCCAGGCGCCGCGCATCTCCTGCGGCGGCAGATCGCCGCGCTCGACGATGCGCAAGGCGTCCATCAACTCGGCCTTGAACATGTCGGAGCGGCGGCAGTCATAGGCGAGCGTCGCCAGCGAACGTATGGTCGGAAACTTGCCGGTGTTGACGCCGAAATCGGTCTCCAGTCCCCAGATCGCAACCAGGATCTCGCCCGGTACGCCGTAGGCCTCCTCGATCCGCGACAGCACGGAGCCGTAGCGCTTCATCATGTCGGCGCCGCGATTGAGCCGCGGCGGCACCATGCGGCCCGAGAACTGCTCGAACGTCTGGCTGAACACCTGCTGCGAATGGTCGCGGGCGAGGATCGCCTTGTCCTGCGTGACGCCGGTCAACCCGGCCTGGATCGCGTTCTGCGAAATGCCCTTCGTCGCAGCCTCTTTCTTGAAATCGTCGAGCCAGGATTCGAACGTGCCCGTGCCGCATTGGGCAGCCAGCACCGACGCCGTCGAGGTCAACAGCCACGCGCCGATGGCGAGCGTGCGAAAGCAAAAGCGAGAGGTCATAGGCAATTCACTCCGGAGTCTGCGCCGTCATCGACTGGTCGCGAAGGGCGGCGGGTATGTTCGCGGCAACAGCGGCCAAAACAAGGCTCGTGACCGAGCCGCTTTTTTCTCAGGCCGCGCTGCAAGTGCCACGCCAATTTCACATCCTCTTGACAGTGCGGGACGACAAACCGCCGGCCGAACATATCGGCCGGCGGTTGCTTTGACGTTTACGAATCCGGGTTAGCGGCGCTTAGCCGCGATCGCTGCGCCGCCACGGAAACAGATTGGCCGGGAAGTCCGCCGCGGGCTTGCGCTCGCGCGGTTCGGGGGTTACCGGCCGCGCATTCGGATCCTTGACGATGACCTCGCGATAGAGATGCCAGGTGGCGTGACCGAGCAGCGGGATCACCACGGCAAGCCCGAGGAAGAACGGGATCGTGCCCAGCACCAGCAGCACGGCGACGATCAGGCCCCAGGCCGCCATCGGCACCGGGTTCTGTGCGACGGCGCGCATCGACGTCACCATGGCTTCGCCGGCGGTTGCCTGGCGGTCGAGCATCATGGGGAAGGCGATCACGCTGATGCAAAGTGCGATGAGCGCGAACAGGAAGCCGACGCTGCAGCCGACCACGATGAGCCACCAGCCTTGCGGAGTGGTCAGCACGCGCGCGGCGAAATCGGGAATGTTGGCTGCGGTCTCATAGCCGAACACCGCCGTGTAGATCGCCTGGGCGGTCGCGATCCAGGTCACGAAAAGCGCGAACAGCAGCGTTCCGACCCCAAGCATCGCGCCGAATGACGGCGAGCGGAATACCTCCATGGCATCCCATGCAGATGCTTCCCCGCCATCTTCGCGGCGGCGGCTCATCTCGTAGAGGCCGATGGCGGCAAACGGGCCGAGCAGGGCAAAGCCCGCGGCCAGCGGAAACAGCAGGGGCAGCACGGAATAGCCGTGCACGGTGCGCGCGAGCACGAGGCCGAGCACCGGATAGATCAGGCAGAGGATGATGGCGTGACTTGGCACCGCCTTGAAGTCTTCCCAGCCGAGACGCAGCGCATGATGCAAGTCGGACAGGCCGATGGTGCGGATAACAGGCGCAGACGCGGCGCCTTGTCCGCTCTGCGTCATCGATGTGACATTGCCTTGGTATGACGTGGCCATGGTCGTTGTCTCCCTCTGGGCGGTCGCATTCAGCGCCCGGCACGCGGGCACAAACGTACCGCCTCTCGAAACGATCACGATCAAGCCAGACGCGAAAGACAGAGCAGGGAACTGGCCGTGTCGCGAACTGTAGAATGAAGGTACTCCCAAACTGTGCCAAAAGCACTCACGCTTAAGTGAATGTCGCATTGGCAAGCTATGGAGGGGGCGATAGACTTGAACTGCGACCTCGGTCAGGCGCGCCAAGGCCGTCTGGCCTTCACATCTCAACTCTCTTGGGAGCGAACGATGAGCATTTTCGGAAAAATCATGGGCGCGATCTTCGGCAGCAGCGCCAGCGCCGCGCCCGCCGGCGGATCGGCCACAAGCGCAGCTCCCGCCGGTGGATCCGGCAGCGCATCGTCGTCTCCTGCCGCGGTGCCCGCCGGCGCGGCGCCGGCGCAGTCGGTTGACGTCGCCCCGATTCTCGACAAGGCGGTTGCCGCGAAGGGCGAGAAGCTCGAGTGGCGGACCTCGATCGTCGACCTGATGAAGGCGCTCGACATCGACTCCAGCCTGTCGGCCCGCAAGGAGCTCGCCAAGGAGCTCGGCTACACCGGCGACACCAACGATTCCGCCAGCATGAACATCTGGCTGCACAAGCAGGTGATGACCAAGCTCGCGGCCAATGGCGGCAAGCTGCCCCCCGACATCAAGCACTGACGGGATCATCCTCCCGCGCATAGCCAGGGCCCGCGCCAGCGCGGGCCCTTTTTTATCGACCGGCGAACATCTATAGATCGCCCAACAACAACGAGGAGAACGCCCATGACTGATCTCGATCGCCGGACGATGCTTGCGACCGGCGCCCTTGCACTGGCCGGTGCCGCCGCGCAATCCGCGCCGGCCCATGCCGAGGCCGCGCCGAAGGCGATGTTTCCGGTCGCGGCCGTGACGATCCCGATCGTCGGCGCCAGCGAGGTGTTTCAGGTTCGCCGCATCTACTGCATCGGCCGCAACTACGCAGCGCACGCGATCGAGCGCGGCTCGGACCCGACGCGCGAGCCTCCGTTCTTCTTCCAGAAGCCGACGGATGCGATCCAGAATGTCGCGATCGGCACCGTCGCCGATCATCCCTATCCGTCGCTGACCAAGAACTATCACCACGAGGTCGAGCTGGTTGCCGCGCTGAAGTCCGGCGGCACCAATATTCCGGCCGACAAGGCGCTCGATCACGTCTATGGCTACGCGCTCGGCCTCGACATGACGCGGCGCGATCTGCAGAACGGCATGGCCGCGGAGAAGAAGCCCTGGGAGATCGGCAAGAGCTTTGACCATGCCGCGGTGCTCGGGCCGATCCATCCGGCTGATAAGATCGGCCACTTCACGCAAGGCGCCATCTCGCTCGCGATCAACGGCACGGTGCGACAGAGCTCGGATCTGAAGAACATGATCTGGAGCGTCGCCGAGCAGATCGCAAAGCTGTCCGAGGCATTCGAGCTGAAGGCCGGCGACATCATCTATTCCGGTACGCCGGAGAACGTCGGCCCGGTCGTCAAGGGCGACGTGCTGCTGTGCAAGCTCGAGGGCCTGCCCGACATGTCGATCAAGATCGTCTGACGCCGCGTGAAGCGCAATAGCGTTTTCGAGCGAGTGGGTACCGGTTCGCGTAAGGAAAACGCGTCGAAAGAAGCTGGAGCCCCGTTCCGATTCCATCTGAACGGAAAGGGCTCTAGCCGGCAAGGTCCGCGTATTCCGGATGCTTGTCGAGGTAATCCACCACGAAACCGCAGCCGGCGATCACCTTGCGGCCGTCGGCGCGGATCAGCTCCAGCGCACCCTTGACCAACTCCGATGCGATGCCGCGGCCGCGCAGGGCGCGCGGTGTTTCGGTATGGGTGATGATGACGGCCGCGGGCGTCCGCCGGTAGTTCGCAAAGGCGAGGCCGCCCTCGGTGTCGAGCTCGAAGCGGTTTTGGTCCCTGTTGTCGCGCACGGCGGCCATCGCAAAATCCCGGTTGATTCACAGGCCCTGATGTAAGCGTGTGAACCGGCCGGTGCAAAGCGGCGACCAACCCGCAAATTGGCATTTGTGGATTGACGATATGCGCATTTTGACCTGCCTGACCGCCGTATTGCTCGGCGCCGCCTTGACGCTTCCAGACCCGCCGAAAGCCGCCGCCGGCGACGATCCGAGCTGGCAGAGCTGCGTCGGCCCGACGACAGCGCCCGGCGACCGCGTGGCCGCCTGCACCACGGTGATCGACGGCAAGACCGAGAGCGGCAAGCGGCTGGCCGGGGCCTATTGCAATCGCGGCCATGGGCTGACCGAGAAGCGCGAGCTCGACGCTGCGCTCGCCGACCTCAGCGAGGCCATCAAGCTCGATCCCGCCTATGCCTGCGCCTACACCAATCGCGGCCGCGTCTACGCCTTCAAGCGCGATCTCGATCATGCGATCGCCGATTACGATGAGGCGATCCGCATCGATCCGGCGTTCGCGCTGGCCTACAACAACCGCGGCGATGCCTGGCTCAACAAGGGCGATCTCGACCGTGCGCTGGCCGATCTCAGCCTCGCCATCAAATTCAATCCGCAGCTCGCCACCGCCTACGGCAATCGCGGCTTCGTCTACTACCGCAAGCGCGACGCGGCACATGCGATCGCCGACTTCACCACCGAGATCAGGCTCGAGCCCAACGTGCTCGCCTATATCAACCGCGGCAATGTCTATCGCGATACCGAACAGCTCGATCGCGCGGCCGCCGACTACGGCGAGGCGGCGAGGATCGCGCCGACCGATGCGCGCGGCTGGCGCAACCGCGGCATGATCCGTCTCTATCAGGGTGACAACAAGGGCGGGCTCGCCGATTACGACAAGGCGCTGCAATACGATCCGAACGATGTCTATTCCTGGAATAATCGCGGCCAGGCCAAGCTGCGGCTCGGCGACAAGAAGGGCGCGGCGGCCGACTTCCGCAAGGCGCTTGAGCTGCAGCCCGATCTGCAGAGCGCCAAGGGGGCACTGGCGCGGCTCGGCGGGGCGCGGTGACACCCTGCCGGCCACGGTCGCCGCTGCCGCGTCGCACACCCGCGGACGGGCCTTGCGGATGGATGCAGTTCGATTACGTTTGATGTCAGACATACGCCCCTGATGCGGCCGGATGGTCGTCTGGTACGGAGTGGCGGAGCCGGCCGCCGACGTATGCCTCTTGTCGGAGGAGGTTCGTCATGTCTGACAATCGTTTCTTCAACACACACCGTCCCTGGGAGGACTGGTTCGGCATGCTGCTCGGCGTGCTGATCATGGTCTCGCCCTGGTTTCCGATGCAAGTGAGCGGCGCCGTCGATATCGAGCGCAGCCACCTCGTCCTCAACAGCTTCATGGTCGGCATGCTGGTGCTCGGTATCGCCCAGCTCGAATATGTCGCGCTGCACCGCTGGGAGGAGGTGGCCAGCATCCTGCTCGGCCTCTGGCTGATGGCATCGCCCCTGGTCTTCGGTTACGCCGAGGACCACTGGCTGCAGTTCTGGCACATCCTGCTCGGCGCGGTGGTCGCCTTTATAGGCGCGTTGCAGCTGTGGCAAGACTGGAACCTGAGCGAGCAGGAACTCGCCAAGCACCCGCAGTAGCGGCCTGGGCAGAAAACAACGGGCCGGCCGCCGCCGGCGCGCGGTATCATCGCGCTGCGTCCGGCGGGCCTTGCCGAAGGCGGCGGCTTGGCGATAAACCGGGTGGTACCGACCCCTTGCGGCGCTTGAAGACGCCCGGTTCTGACCGAGGAAATACCCGATGACCGTCCTGACCTTGCCCTGTCTGTTGTGCGTACCGGCGGAGCGGCAATGAGCGGGACGGCTGCTGCCGCGCCGCGCGGCGGGATCGCGCGGGTGTCGCGCCGGGTGATGAACCTCGCCTACATCCTGACCCAGAACGCCCGCCGCCACGGCGATCGCCCCGGTTTCATCTGGAACGAGAAGGCCTGGTCCTGGCGTCATATCGACCAGAATGTCTCGGCGCTGGCGGCGGCGCTCGCCGCGCGCGGCATCGTCAAGGGCGACCGCATCCTGGTGCATTCCAAGAACTGCGACGAGATGTTCTGGTCGATGTTCGCGGCCTTCCGGCTCGGCGCGGTCTGGGTGCCGACCAATTTTCGCCTGATGCCGGATGAGGTCGCCTATCTCGCGGCGGCCTCCGGCGCCAAGGCGTTTCTCTGCCACGCCGACTTCCCCGAGCATGCCAAGGCGGCCGCCAATCCCGCGCTCGAATTCGTCTGGCGGATCGGGGAGGAGGGCACGTTCGGCGAGGCGACCGTCGGTGACGTCATCGCCAAACACGCAAGCGCTGTGGTCGAGAACGTTGCCGTCGACTACGACGATCCCTGCTGGTTCTTCTTCACCTCCGGCACCACCGGCCGCTCCAAGGCCGCGGTCTTGACCCATGGCCAGATGGCCTTCGTCATCACCAACCATCTCGCCGACTTGATGCCCGGCACGACGGAACAGGACGCCTCGCTGGTGGTGGCGCCGCTGTCGCATGGCGCCGGCGTGCATCAATTGGTGCAGACTGCGCGCGGCGTGCCGACCATTCTGCTGCCGTCGGAGAAGTTCGACATCGGCGAAGCCTTCCGGCTGATCGCCAAGCATCGCATCAGCAACATGTTCACGGTGCCGACCATCCTGAAGATGATGGTCGAGCATCCCGCCGCCGACCAACACGACCATTCCTCGCTGCGCTACATCATCTATGCCGGCGCGCCGATGTATCGCGAGGACCAGAAGGCGGCGCTGAGCAAGCTCGGCGGCGTGCTGGTGCAGTATTTCGGCCTCGGCGAAGTCACCGGCAACATCACGGTGCTGCCGCCCGGCCTGCACGATCCTGAGGACGGGCCGCATGCGCGGATCGGCACCTGCGGCTTCGAGCGCACCGGGATGCAGGTCTCGATCCAGGGCGACGATGGAAGCGAGCTGAAGGCGCACGAGACCGGCGAGATCTGCGTGATCGGTCCCGGCGTGTTCGCCGGCTACTACGACAATCCCGACGCCAACGCGAAGGCGTTCCGCAACGGCTGGTTCCGCACCGGCGACCTCGGCCACATGGACGAGGAGGGCTTCGTCTACATCACCGGCCGCGCCTCCGACATGTACATCTCGGGCGGCTCCAACATCTATCCGCGCGAGATCGAGGAGAAGCTCTTGACGCATCCCGCGGTCGGCGAGGTCGCGGTGCTCGGCGTGCCCGATCCCTTCTGGGGCGAGGTCGGCGTCGCCGTCTGCGTCGCGCGCGAGGGCACCGAGGCAGTCGCGGAGGCGGAGCTTGCCGCCTATCTCGCGCCAAAAGTGCCGCGCTACAAGATGCCGAAACGCTTCTTCTTCTGGGAGGCGTTGCCGAAGTCCGGCTACGGCAAGGTGCCGAAGCGGCTGATCCGCGACGAACTCGAGGCGCGCGGGCTGCTCGAGGTGATCGCCAAATCGACGGGCGCGTGAGGCGATGCGCAGCATCGCCCAGCCTGGCGCTCCGCATCCAGAGCGCATCCAATGGGTCAGCGCGCGCGGCCGCGCCTTTTCATTCGTGCTCGAGGCCGGCATTCCGTTGCTCGAAGCCGTGCGCCGCGGCTTTGCGGCAGAAGGATTTTCCGGCGGCCTACTGAGCGCCAGGGGCGGCGCGGTCGGGCCGTTCGCCTATGTGATGCCGGCGCTGTCGAAGGACGGCGTCAACGCCGCGTTCTACAGCGACACGTTCCGTCCCGATGGTGTGACACGGCTCAAGCTCGCGGCGCTGACTTTCGGCGAACGCGACGGCGCGCCGTTCTTTCATTGCCACGGCCTGTGGACCGAGGCCGATGGCCGCTTCAGCGGCGGCCACATGCTGCCGGATGAAACCATTGTCGCCGAGCCGTTCGAGGTCAACGCGTTCGGGATCGACGGCGCGACATTCCTGGCCGAAGCGGACAGCGAGACCAATTTCAAGCTGTTCGGTCCCGTCGCCAGCGCGCCGCGTGGGGCCAGGACCACGAGCCATGCCTACGCGCTGCGGCTGCGGCCGAACCAGGATTTTGCCTGCGCGCTGGAAGGCTTCTGCCGCCAGCACGGCATCCTGCGCGCTCGGCTGCATGGCGGCGTCGGCTCGACCATCGGCGCCGTCTTCACCGAAGGCCACAGCGTCGTGCCGTTCGCGACCGAACTCGCGGTGACCGCGGGCGAGATCGCACCGGACGCCGATGGCCGGCTGCATGCCGAGCTCGACGTCGCGCTGGTCGACTATCTAGGCGGCATCGCCGAGGGACGCCTGGTGCGCGGCGACAACCCGGTCCTGATGACGATGGAGCTGGCGCTGGAGGTGCTGGCGGAGGCGGAGCAGCCGTAGGGGTGCGGGCGCTTTCTCCCGGCGGTCGTCCTGGCGTTCGCCGGAGCCGATATCGCGCCGCGGCCTCCGCTGTCGTCCCTGCGAAAGCAGGGACCCATAACCACAGACGTTCGTTGTCGAAGCGAGCTGTGTTTCCAGCGTTATGCAACAATGACCTTCGGTGGTTATGGGTCCCGGGTCGCGCTTCGCTTGCCCGGGACGACATCTAATTTGTTGCGCGATCTGCGAGTCACACATCCGCATTCTCGCGACATGAATTGTCTGAGGTTTGCCACCTTCGCCGCCCTCTCTTGACCAGAGGGCGCAGGGGCCGCTCACCGCCGCTTGCGGACATGGATGTTGATGTCGAGGTCGATCTCGCTGACGCAGGTCTGCTCGGTGCGGTGCGATCCGCCCTCGTGCCAACGGCCCTTGCGCAGGCTGATGTCGCTGACATTGGCGAGCCGCAGGCAGCGCCACTGCGGCAGCTTGCCCGAGCTCTCGCCCGCGAACTGCCAGGCCAGCACGACCTCTTCACCGTTCTTGTTGTGGCCGATGATGTGCGGGCAGAGCTCGCGCGGCCGTCCGTCATAGATGCAGACGACCTGCTGCTCGGTGAGGATCGCCTTGCGGAAGAGGTCATAGCTGCGGCTGGGCATCGCGGCACGGGTCTCGGTTCAAGGCTGGTGGCGGCAGCGGGCGCTTGCGCATCAGTTAGCATGATGCATCGACAACGCTTCTGGCCTGGGTTTGTTGTTCTTGTTACGTTCTTGACGGGTCCATATCGATCTGGGATTGTACGTTCCGAGGCGCGAGCCCCAAAGGTTGGACCGATGGCCAGACGAAACCGCCCGATCAACATGCCCGCGCCATACCTGCGGCGGGTCTGGCTCGAGCCTGCGCGGATCCCGGACCGCGAGGCTTACCCGTTCGTGCTGCCGCTGCTGCGCGACGATTTCGAGCTGAGCTTCGACAAGGCAATCACCATCATTGTCGGCGAGAACGGCACCGGCAAGTCGACGCTGCTCGAGGGGATCGCCGTGATGGCCGGCTATGATGACGCCGGTGGCGGCAAGGGCTACATGCCGGTCGATCACAGCAATGCGGTCGAGGAAATGGGCGGCTCGCTTGCGACCGCGCTCCGCGCGAGCTGGCTGCCGAAAATCACCAATGGCTGGTTCTTCCGCGCCGAGAGCTTCTTCTCGGTCGCCAGATATCTCGACTCCGTCGCCAGCCCCTATGCTGACTTCCTGTCGCATTCGCATGGCGAAGGCTTTTTGCGCTTCTTCGAGGAGCGCTGCCAGCGGCAAGGCATCTTCATCTTCGACGAGCCGGAATCCGCGCTGTCGCCGTCGCGCCAGATCGAATTCCTCAAGCTGCTGCACCGGATGAACGGCACCGGCCACTGCCAGGTGATCATGGCCACGCATTCACCGGTGCTGATGGCCTATCCGAATGCGACGCTGCTGCGGCTGACGAAATACGGGCTGGAGCCGGTGAACCTGAAGGACACCGATCATTACAAGGTCATGCGCGAGTTCTGCGACGATCCGAAAGGGTTCGTCGAGGCGGCGATCGAGGGGTGAACCCACCGCCCGGGCAGGCTTGCCTCCCGGGGAAGCCGCCGGCCGCGACTTCGCTCTGGTGCAAGAAGCCGGTCCCCGATCTAGTCTAGAACCCGGACCATTAACTGCGGCATGCGCCAGGCGGCGGATGGCCGACACACATCGGGAGAGAACAAGGATGAGGCGAACGATCGCGCGAGCTTGCGTCGTGGTGGCGGCATTGGCTGTGTTGGGGGCCGCGTGGGCTCACGGGCCGACCCGCCAGAAGGTGCGGGAATCGATCGAGATCGACGCGCCGCAGGCGAAGGTGTGGGCGGTGATCGGCAATTTCCAGGACATGAGCTGGCTCGCCGGCGTCACCAAGACCGAGGGCGAGAAGGGCAACGAGATCGGCGCCACGCGGCGGCTGACGCTGGGCCCCGGCGCCACCGTCGACGAGGAACTCTACAAATACGAACCGGAGATGATGAGCTATTCGTACCGGATCACGGCGGTCGACGTGAAGGTGCTGCCGGTCACCAATTATTCCTCGACGCTGACGGTGTCGCCGGCGCCGGACGGCAAGTCGAAGCTGGAATGGGCCGGCGCGTTCTACCGCGGTTTTCCCAACAATGATCCGCCGCCGGAGCTGAGCGACGAGGCCGCGGTGAAGGCGGTGAGCGGGCTCTACAAGGCCGGGCTCGAAGCGCTGAAGAAGAAGATCGAGAGCGGGACCTGAGCGTGCGCGCGATTGCGCTCCTCGCGCTGCTTGCCAGCCTCGGCGCCGCGCGCGCCGAGGAGGCGTTCGTCACCAACCAGCTCAGCGACGACCTCACGGTGGTCGATCTCGCGACCTCGAAGCCGGTCGCGACCATCGCGATCGGCGGCAAGCCTGCCGGCGTTGCCGTCAGCAATGACGGCCGCTTCGCCTATGTGACCAGCCCGGATGCCAAGGCGGTCACGGTGGTCGACGCGTCGACGCGAAAGGTCGTCGGCCGGGTCGATGTCGGCGGCGGGCCGCTCGGCATTGCGGTCGCGCCCGACGGCGCGACGGTCTATGTCGCCGACTGGTACGCCGCCGCGGTGCGGGTGATCGACGCCAGAGAGCGGCGTGTCGCGGCGAGTATCGCGGTCGGTGCATCGCCGTCCGGGCTGGCGGTGACGCCGGACGGGCTGCTGCTGCTGTCGGCGGATCGCGACGATGACAGCGTCTCCATCATCGACACCGCCTCGCGCGAGCGGAGGGGGATTGTGAAGGTCGGGACGCGGCCGTTCGGCGTCACGATCGATGCCGATGGCAAGCGCGCCTACACCGCCAATGTCGGCACCAACGACGTCTCGGTGATCGACATCGCGACCGCCCGCGAGATCGGCCGCGTGCCGGTCGGCCTGCGCCCCTATGCGGTGGCGCTGGCGCAGGGCCGCGGTTTCGTCACCGACCAGTATGACGGCAAGGTCAGCGTGTTCGACCTCGCGACGTTGCAGCCCGTGAAGCGGATCACGGTCGGCGATTACCCCGAAGGCATCGAGGCGACCGCCGACGGCAAGCGCATCCTGGTCGCGAACTGGGAGAGCAACACGCTGAGCGTGATCGATGCCGCCGAGATGAAGGTGATTGGCGAGGTCAAGGTCGGCGACGGCCCGCGCGCGTTCGGGGCGTTTCTGAGAAGGACGGAGTAGGGGCCTGTAGCCCGCATGAGCGAAGCGATATGCGGGGCGATTTGACGAGAGAGTCCCGGATGTCGCTTCGCTCATCCGGGCTACTGCCACTTGCGGACCATCGCAGAATGGGTGGAGCGAAGCGATACCCATCATTCGGGCCGCGGCATGGGCCAATGGGTTTCGCTTCGCTCTACCCATCCTCTCCGCCCCGCGGCTCGGCGCCCTGTTGGCTCCTCGGGACGACAGGCCTATATTATCAGGCAAACACCAGGAAACAGGGAGGATGCCATGCATCATACCTTGGTGCCCAGTGACCGGGTCGAGCACGTCTGCGTCTACGGGCGCGACGGCGCAAAACTTGGGTCGATCGAGCGGCTGATGCTCGACAAGGTGAGCGGCACGGTGGCCTACGCCATCATCAAGACCGGCGGCGTGCTGAGCACCCACCACCACTATCCCGTCAGATGGGCCGCACTGCGCTTTGACCCTGTGCGCCAGGCCTTCGAGGCCGAGGTGACGCTGGACGACCTGCGGTCCGGCCCGTCCGAGTTCGACGGCGACGAGTTCGACTGGGGCGACCGCTCGCAATCGTATACGCACCCGAATTATTGGGCGGTGTAGCGCAGGCGAGGTGGTTTTTGTAGCCCGCATGAGCGAAGCGACATGCGGGGCTGACGTTGGCGACTGCCAGAGCTCCCCGGATGTCGCTTCGCTCATCCGGGCTACTTGCTCCTGCGTCTGGCAGATCGCTACCTATCGCAGCAATCCGTAGGATGGGTGGAGCGCAGCGATACCCATCATTCGGGCCGCGGGGTGAGTTGATGGGTTTCGCTTCGCTCTACCCATCCTACTTGCATGTTGCGGTAACTCGCACCGACGAGCGATGCCGCTACTCCGCCGCCTCGCTCGCGCTGCTCTTCCTCGGCTTGCTGTTCGCCTTCTTCAGCACCGGTGCCAGAAACTTGCCCGTGTAGCTGCGCGGCGCCTTGACGATGTCCTCCGGCGGACCCCAGGCGACGATCTCGCCGCCGCCGTCGCCGCCTTCGGGGCCGAGGTCGATCACCCAGTCGGCGGTCTTGATGACTTCGAGATTGTGCTCGATCACCACGACCGTATTGCCCTGGGCGACCAGCTCGTGCAGCACCTCTAAGAGCTTTGCGACGTCATGGAAGTGCAGGCCGGTGGTCGGCTCGTCCAGGATGTAGAGCGTGCGGCCGGTGGCGCGCTTTGACAGCTCCTTGGCGAGCTTGACGCGCTGGGCTTCGCCGCCCGACAGCGTGGTCGCCTGCTGGCCGACATGGATGTAGTCGAGGCCGACGCGGTGCAGGGTCTGGAAGGTTTCGCGCACGCGCGGCACCGCCTTGAAGAACTCGGCGGCTTCCTCGACGGTCATGTCGAGCACGTCGGCGATGCTCTTGCCCTTGAACAGCACCTCCAGCGTCTCGCGGTTGTAGCGCTTGCCCTTGCAGGTGTCGCAGGTGACGTAGACGTCGGGCAGGAAATGCATCTCGATCTTGATGACGCCGTCGCCCTGGCAGGCCTCGCAGCGGCCGCCCTTGACATTGAAGGAGAAGCGCCCGGGCTCGTAGCCGCGCGCCTTCGCTTCGGGCAGACCGGCGAACCATTCGCGGATCGGCGTGAAGGCGCCGGTATAGGTCGCGGGGTTGGAGCGCGGCGTGCGGCCGATCGGCGACTGGTCGATGTCGATGATCTTGTCGATGTGCTCAAGGCCCTCGATGCGGTCGTGCGGCGCCGCGCCCTCGCTGGCATTGTTCAGTTTGCGGGCGATGGCGCGGTACAGCGTGTCGATCAGCAGCGTCGACTTGCCGCCGCCGGACACGCCGGTGACGCAGGTGAACAGGCCGAGCGGAATCTCGGCGGAGACGTTCTTGAGGTTATTGCCGCGGGCGTTGACGACCTTGATGGTGCGCCGGTGGTTCGGCGGCCGCCGGTCGGGCACGGGGACCGAAAGCTCGCCGGTGAGGTACTTGCCGGTCAGCGATTTCGGGTTGCGCATGATCTGGTCGGGCGTGCCCTCGGCGACGATGTGGCCGCCATGCATGCCGGCGCCGGGCCCGATGTCGAGCACGTAATCGGCGAGGCGGATGGCGTCCTCGTCATGCTCGACTACGACCACGGTGTTGCCGAGGTCGCGCAGCCGCTTCAGGGTGTCGAGCAGCCGGGCATTGTCGCGCTGGTGCAGGCCGATCGACGGCTCGTCCAGCACGTAGAGCACGCCGGTGAGGCCCGAGCCGATCTGCGAGGCGAGGCGGATGCGCTGGCTCTCGCCGCCCGACAGCGTGCCGGACGAGCGCGACAGCGTCAGGTAGTTCAGGCCGACGTCGAGCAGGAAGGTCAGGCGCTCGCGGATCTCCTTCAGGATGCGTGTCGCGATCTCGTTCTGCTGCGCGTTCAGCGCCTCCGGCACCGTCTCGAACCATTCGCCAGCGCGCTTCACCGAGAGCTCCGAGATCTCGCCGATGTGCTTGCCGCCGATCTTGACGCACAGCGCCTCGGGCTTCAGCCGGTGGCCGTTGCAGCCGGCGCAGGGCACGTCGGAGAAATACTTGCCGAGCTCCTCGCGCGCCCACTCGCTCTCGGTCTCGCGGTAGCGGCGGTTGATGTTGGTGATGACGCCCTCGAACGGCTTCTTGGTGTCGTAGGAGCGGACGCCGTCCTCATAGGAGAACTTGATCTCGTCGTCGCCGGAGCCGTGCAGCAGCGCGTTCTGGACCTTCTTGGTCAGGTCCTTCCACTTGGTGTCGAGCGTGAACTTGTAGTGCTTGCCGAGCGCGGTCAGGGTCTGGATGTAATAGGGCGAGGACGATTTCGCCCAGGGCGCGATCGCGCCCTTGCGCAAGGTCAGGTCCTTGTCGGGGATGACCAGATCCTCGTCGATATGCTGCTCGACGCCGAGGCCGCCGCAGGCCGGGCAGGCGCCATAGGGGTTGTTGAACGAGAACAGGCGCGGCTCGATCTCGGGGATCGTGAAGCCGGAGACCGGACAGGCGAATTTCTCCGAGAACAGGATGCGCTCGGGCCCGCTCTTGTCGTGGATCTTCGCGGTCTTCTTCTTGTCCTCTTTCTTGTCGTCCTGCGCGGCCGCCGCCGGCGCATCGGCGTATTCGATCACGGCGAGGCCCTCGGCGAGCTTCAGCGCGGTCTCAAAGCTTTCCGCGAGACGTTGGGCGAGGTCGGGACGCACCACGATGCGGTCGACCACGACGTCGATGTCGTGCGGGAATTTCTTGTCGAGCGCGGGCGCCTCGGACAGTTCGTAGAAGGTGCCGTCGATCTTGACGCGCTGAAAGCCCTTCTTGAGATACTCGGCGAGCTCCTTCTTGTACTCGCCCTTGCGGCCGCGCACGACCGGCGCCAGCAGATAGAGGCGGGTGCCTTCCGGCAGCGCCAGCACGCGGTCGACCATCTGCGAGACGATCTGGCTCTCGATCGGCAGGCCGGTGGCCGGCGAATAGGGCACGCCGACGCGCGCCCAGAGCAGACGCATGTAGTCGTAGATCTCGGTGACGGTGCCGACGGTGGAGCGCGGGTTCTTCGACGTGGTCTTCTGCTCGATCGAGATCGCCGGCGACAGGCCGTCGATTTGGTCGACATCCGGCTTCTGCATCATCTCGAGGAACTGGCGCGCATAGGCCGACAGCGATTCGACGTAGCGGCGCTGGCCCTCGGCATAGATGGTGTCGAACGCGAGCGACGACTTGCCGGAGCCGGACAGGCCGGTGAACACCACGAGCTTGTCGCGGGGAATCTCGACGTCGATGTTCTTCAGATTGTGTTCGCGCGCGCCACGGATCGTGATGGCGCGCGATGAGGAGCCGGCGTTCTGTTGGCGCTTCGCCTTGAGCACTTCATCCATAGCGACAGTTCCGGGCGCATGCTTGGGCGCCTTTTGGGCGCGCATCGCCGGTGATGCCGGGACCCTGCGCCGATGGGGGTGTGAAGACTGGAACGTAGGAAGAACGGCCGACAATTTCCAGTGCTGAGTCGCGTCCATCAACGGATAGTTTGCCTGATGGCAGCAGCCGTCAGCAGCGCCGGTTCCGCGAGAGCCTTTCCCGTTCCGATGGAATCGGAACGGCGGCTCCAGATTCCTGCTTTGACGCGTTTTCTTGACGCGAACCGGAATCCGCTTCGCTCGAAAACGCTCTTACGCAAAAAGGCCGGCGCGAGGCCGGCCTTTCCGTGCGATCCGACCGCAGATCAATCTTAGTACTTGGCGACGATCGGGCCGCCGAAGTGATAGTTCACGCCGAACTGGGCGCTGTGCAGTTCGAGCGTACCGGACGGCACGCCGAAATAGTTCTCGCTGTCGAGGCTGCGATACAGGTATTCGCCCTTGATCGACCACTGCGGCGCGATGAACGCCTCGACGCCGGCGCCGACGGTCCAGCCGGAGTGGAAGTTGCTCTGCGAGGCGGTCACGCCGAGCGCGGTGACGCTGACCTCATTGTTGGCCCAGGCGTAGCCGCCGGTGCCGTAAAACAGCACCTTGTCGACGGCAAAGCCGAAGCGGCCGCGCACGGTGCCGAGCGAGTCGATCTTGCTCCGGGCGGTGACGCCCAGCGTCGAGACCGACGCGTCGATGTCAGCGCCTGCAGCGTCGACCTCGAGGCCGTACACGATGTTGCCGGCCTGCCAGTTATAGCCGATGGTGCCGCCGCCGAAGCCGCCTTCCATGCTCGGGGTGCCGGAGTTCTCGCTGGCGTAGCCGCCGAAGCCGCCGACGTAGAAGCCGGTCCAGTTGTAGATCGCGGCCGGCGGCGGAGCCTTCACGTAGGGGGCGCGAGCCGCCATGTCGGCGGCCATCGCAGGCGCAAAAGCGCTCAGTGCAAACAAGCCGGCCGATGCCAGCAAAACATTCCTGATTTTCAAAGTCCGAGTCCCGTTTTTCTTGCCCATTTTCTTGTTGTCCCTTCAAAGATTTTGAAGAGAGCGTCACAGCAGTGTCGCGTGACGCGAGGTGCTTCTACAGAGAAATGCCGGAAGGTGTGTATCCGCGAAACCACAACGCACCGAAAACGCTCGCGGCGAGGTGCACGCGCATACGCAACGAAAAAGCCGGCGCGCAAACAAAAAGGCCGGCGCGAGGCCGGCCTTTCGTCTGGATCAAATCGGCTTGGCGCGATCAGTACCGCGCAACGACCGGGCCACCCCACTTGTAGTTCACGCGGACGGTAACGAGGTCGACGTCCTGACGATCACGGATGGTGCTGTTCAGCGTGCCGTTGGGGGCGATCAGGTTGTAGGTCTTGTCCTGCATGAACAGGTGGTCGTATTCGATGCCTGCGGTCCAGTTCGGCGCGAAGCCAACTTCGATGCCGGCGCCGACGGTGCCGCCCCAGCGGGTGTCGCTTGCGCTGCCGACCAGCACGCCGGTCGGGGTGAAGTAGGTGTTGAAGCGGTTGTCGGTCAGCGCCGCGCCGCCCTTGGCGTAGAGCAGCACGTTGTTGACGGCGTAACCGATCTGGCCGGTGAACAGCCCGAACGCGTCGATCTTGGACTGGTTGGTGAACAGGCCCGGGAAGATCGCGCTGCCGTTGCTGCCCTTCAGGTCAGCCCAGTCGCCCTGCGCTTCAAGGCCGAACACCCAGGCGCCGGCCTGCCAGCGATAGCCGATCTGGCCACCAGCGACGCCGCCCGTTGCGTCATGGCAACCGTCCGAGGCGAGGAAGATGCCGGCCGGGAGCTGGTCCCAGCAATTGTGGCTCGAGCCCCAGCCGCCGTTGGCGCCGATGTAGAAACCGGTCCAGTCATAGATCGGGGCAACCACGGGCGGCGGCGCCTTGGTGTAGGGGCGCGCAGCGAGATCGGCGGCCGCTGCAGGTGCAGCAAACGCAATCAGAGCAACCGTACCGAGCAAAAACTTCTTCATTATCAGTCCCCCAATTCCCCGATCGGCTTCCAAACGGTCCCGAAGCACGATCCCAGACGCGAGCGCCCGCGCCATGATTGGAGCTATACGCTGATTCAACCGGAAACGCAGTCTCCCAAATGCAACACTCGCGGGAGAAGTAATGATAAGGCAAACTACTGATTTGTTTGTTGTTTTTCCAAATCTCGCTGCCCGGCGTCGGCCGGCGTCGAGATCGACTGCCGCTCTGTCGGCATTGGCCGCTTCTACGGCTGGTTGTGGCGAACAAAACTGGAACAATTCCGGATGCGATGCTATATCTCGAATATCGTGGATAACCGGCGCGACGGCAAAGGCGGCGAGCCGGCACCGGCGTATAGGGTCATCCACGACGCCTGCGACGTAAGTGGCGAAGGTTGAGAGTGGCGGCCGATGTCCGGACGCCCGGTTTTTGAGTGGAGATGATGCGATGGCAGGAAGCGTGAACAAGGTGATCCTGGTGGGAAATCTCGGCAAGGATCCGGAAATCCGGCGGACGCAGGACGGCCGTCCGATCGCAAACCTTTCCATCGCCACCTCGGAAACCTGGCGCGACAAGGGCACCGGCGAGCGCAAGGAAAAGACCGAGTGGCACCGCGTCGTGATCTTCAACGAGGGCCTCTGCAAGGTCGCCGAGCAGTATCTGAAGAAGGGCGCCAAGGTGTACATCGAGGGTCAGCTGCAGACCCGCAAATGGACCGACCAGAGCGGCGTCGAGAAGTACTCGACCGAAGTCGTGCTGCAGGGCTTCAACTCCAACCTCACCATGCTCGACGGGCGCGGCGGCGGAGGCAGCAGCTTCTCCGATGATGGCGGTAGCGATTTCGGCTCGTCCGGACCGGTCAGCTCGGCGCCGCGCCGCGCCGTCGCCGCGGGCGGCGGCAGCCGCAACAGCGACATGGACGACGACATCCCGTTCTGAGGGGACGTCGCGCCTTTATCCATTCCGTCAGGCGCCGTTCCGTGAAGATCATTTCCCGGAACGGTCGTTGCGATCCGGGGCGGCAATCTCCTCGTGTGGATTATGAGGATAACCCCGTAACCATCTGCTAGAACGGCGGTGGTCCACGTGCGGTGATGCGGGTTCCCTGAACTTTGACACAGGCCGATGTAAATGATATTTACATTGACCTGCGGCATTTGATGTCTGGCCGCGAGATTCACTCGAGGGCCGCCATCATGAGCCTCGCGCCATTGCTCGACGCCGCGCCTGCGATCCCGCTTCATGCCTTTGCCGCGATGGCCGCCTTCGTGCTCGGCTCCATCCAGCTCGCCGCCCCCAAGGGCACGCTGCCGCACCGGACCCTGGGTTGGATCTGGGTGATCCTGATGCTGGTGGTCGCCGGAAGCTCGTTCTGGATCCATCAGATCCAGCTGGTCGGTCCCTGGAGCCCGATCCACCTGCTGTCGATCTTCTCGCTCGCCATGCTGGTGCTCGGCGTGACGGCGGCGCGGAGCCACGATGTCCGCCGCCACAGGTTCACGATGATCGGCATCTTCTTCGGCGCACTGCTCATCGCCGGACTGTTCACCTTCATGCCCGGGCGGATCATGCATGCGGTGGTTTTCGGCCACTGACGGGAGAGGCGAGTAGCGAATGGCGAGTGGCGAACAGGGATTTTTCCATTCGCTATTCGCCATTCGCTACGCGCTTCCCGACCAAGCAGCCGGAACCTCGGCGCTCCACCCGTAAGTGCATGAAAAAACGAAGGGAAAAACGGCTTGCCGGAGCCGCGCAAGGGTGGTTATCAGGCCTTCGATGGTCTATATGATTCCCCAGTAGAACTGACCGGATTTCCCCTTTGTCCGATAACGACGACCACAAGCCCGGCGAGCCGCCGGGACCCTCAGATATTCGTCCCGTTTCCATTCTCGACGAGATGAAGAAGTCCTACCTCGATTACGCGATGAGCGTGATCGTGTCGCGTGCGCTGCCCGATGCGCGCGACGGGCTCAAGCCGGTGCACCGGCGCATCCTCTATTCGATGCATGAGCAGGGACATACGCCGGACAAGAAATACGTGAAATCCGCGCGCGTCGTCGGCGACGTGATCGGTAAATATCACCCGCATGGCGACCAGTCGATTTACGATGCGATGGTCCGCATGGCGCAGGATTTCTCGCTGCGCGTGCCGCTGATCGACGGGCAGGGCAATTTCGGTTCGGTCGACGGCGATCCGCCGGCTGCCTATCGATATACCGAAGCGCGGCTGACCAAGGCGGCGCTGGCCGTGCTGGCCGACATCGACATGGAGACCGTCGATTTCCAGCCGAACTACGACAACTCCGAGAAAGAGCCGTCGGTTCTGCCGGCCCGGTTCCCGAACCTTCTGGTCAATGGCGCCGGCGGCATCGCCGTCGGCATGGCGACCAACATTCCGCCGCACAATCTCGGCGAGGTCGTCGACGCCTGCGTGGCGCTGATCGATAATCCGGCGCTCACGATCGACGAGCTGATCGACATCATTCCCGGACCGGACTTCCCGACCGGCGGCGTGATCCTCGGCCGTCAGGGCATCCGCAGCGCCTACCACCTCGGCCGCGGCTCGATCGTGATGCGCGGCAAGGTGACTATCGACACGATCAGGAAAGATCGTGAAGCCATCATCATCACCGAAATTCCCTATCAGGTGAACAAGGCGACCATGGTCGAGCGCATCGCCGACCTGGTGAAGGAGAAGAAGATCGAGGGCATCGGCGACCTGCGCGACGAGTCGGACCGTGACGGCTATCGCGTCGTCATCGAGCTGAAGCGCGAAGCAGTGCCCGACGTGGTGCTCAACCAGCTCTACCGGTTCACGCCGCTGCAGACCAATTTCCCGGCCAACATGCTGGCGCTGGATTCCGGCCGTCCGCAGACGATGAATCTGAAGGACCTGCTCACCATCTTCGTCGCGTTCCGCGAGCAGGTGGTGACCCGGCGGACCAAGTTCCTGCTCGGCAAGGCGCGCGATCGCGCCCACATCCTGGTCGGGCTCGCGATAGCGGTCGCCAACATCGATGAGATCATCCGTGTCATCCGAACCTCGCCCGATCCGAACACCGCGCGCGAGGCTCTGATGTCGCGCGACTGGCCGGCACGCGACGTCGAGGCGATGATAACGCTGATCGACGATCCCCGGCATCGCATCAACGAGGACGGCACGCTGCGGCTTTCGATGGAGCAGGCCAGGGCCATCCTCGATCTCCGGCTGCAGCGCCTGACCGCGCTGGGGCGGGACGAAATATCCGAAGAGCTCGACAAGCTCGCGGCCGAGATCGCCGACTATCTCGACATCCTGCGCTCGCGTGCCCGCGTGCAGGGCATCGTCAAGACCGAGCTCGCCGAGGTGAAGCAGCAGTTCGCGACGGCGCGCAAGACCGTGATCATCGAGCAGGAAGGCGAGGTCGAGGACGAGGACCTGATCCAGCGCGAGGACATGGTCGTCACCGTGTCACATGCGGGCTACGTCAAGCGCGTGCCGCTGTCGACCTACCGGGCGCAGCGCCGCGGCGGCAAGGGCCGCGCCGGCATGCAGACCCGCGACGAGGATTTCGTCTCGCGCCTGTTCGTGGCCTCCACGCACACGCCGGTGCTGTTCTTCTCGTCGCGCGGCCAGGTCTACAAGGAGAAGGTCTGGCGGCTGCCGATGGCGGCGCCGAACGCGCGCGGCAAGGCGCTGATCAATATCCTGCCGCTGGAGCAGGGAGAGCGTATCACCACGATCATGCCGCTGCCGGAGGATGAATCCTCCTGGGCCAATCTCGACGTGATGTTCGCGACGACCGGCGGCACCGTTCGCCGCAACAAGCTGTCCGACTTCGTCGACGTGCGCCGTTCCGGCATCATTGCCATGAAGCTTGGGGAAGGCGAGGCGATCGTCGACGTCCAGATCTGCACCGAGCATGACGACGTGCTGCTGACCGCCGCAGGCGGCCAGTGCATCCGTTTCCCCGTCACCGATGTGCGCGTCTTCACCGGCCGCACCTCGATGGGCGTGCGCGGCATCGCGCTGGCCGAGGCCGACAAGCTGATCTCGCTGGCGATCCTGCGCCATGTCGAGACCACCTCGGACGAGCGCTCGGCCTACCTGAAGATGCGCCGCGCCGTAGCCGGCGAGGCCGCGGCCGAGGAGCCGGTCGAGGGCGAGGAGACCGCGAATGCGATCCAGCTGTCGCAGGAGCGCTATGCCGAACTGTCGGCGGCCGAACAGGTGGTGCTGACCGTCTCCGTCAACGGCTACGGCAAGCGGACCTCGTCCTACGAGTACCGCACCACCGGCCGCGGCGGCAAAGGCATCGTCGCCATGAGCGTCAACAACCGCAACGGCAACCTGGTGGCGTCGTTCCCGGTCGAGGACGCCGACCAGATCATGCTGGTCACCGACAAGGGCCAGCTGATCCGCTGCCCGGTCGCCGACATCCGCGTCGCCGGCCGCTCGACCCAGGGCGTGATCGTGTTCGACACCGCCGAGGACGAGCACGTGGTCTCGGTCGAGCACATTCCGGAAGAGGAAAACGGCGAGAACGGCAACGGCGGCTAGCGCCGCCGGGCCGTTGAATTTCCTGTAGCCCGGATGGAGCGAAGCGAAATCCGGGGCTGTTGACGCGGCGTCGGTCGTCCCGGATTGCGCTTCGCTCCATCCGGGCTACGCTAAGAGTACCGCGGCGCGCTTCAGCTCCTCGGTGAACTTCGGAAGCGCGTCCGCGTTGCCGATCTGCGCGAACCAGCACCAGAGCTCCAGCGTGCAGGCCAGCCGGTAGAGCGCGATCGTGGCCTCCCAGTCCGGCCGCTCGCTTGTGCCGTGGCCCGCGAGCAATCCGTCGCGCTTCGGCGCGTCCTTCGGCGTGAAGTAATAGAGCGCCTTGGCGATGTCCATCAGCGGATCGCCGGCGGTGGCATTCTCGAAATCGACGATGCCGGTGAGACGCGGCTGCCCCTCCGGTGTCACCAGCACGTTGCCGGCGTGGAAGTCATAGTGGCAGAGGCGGGGCGTGTCGGCTGCGTCGAGCAGGACGCTGCGCGCCAGGATGCCGGCCCGCAGCCGCGCGGCCAGCGCTTCGTCCCCGCCGCGCGTGCAAAACTCGGTCAGCTTCCGCTCGAACTGCGCGGACATGTAGGCGCGGTTGGTCGGGTACGACGTCCAGACGCCGTGCGGGCCGATATAGCCGAAGCTGTCGAGCGTGATGGCATTGATATGGCGGAGCGCCGCGCCCATGGCGGCGTAGATCGAAAACAGCTCCTGATCCGTCAGCGCCGCCTCTCGGTTGCCGAGCACGACGCCGTCGAGCTTGTTCATCAGCACAAAATTGAAGTCGATCAGCGCGCGGCTGTCGTCGGCTATGAGGATGCGCGGAATGGCAATACCGGCGTCGCGCAGAAGACCAAGGACATGGACCTCCTTCGCCATCTTCCATTGCAGCTGGGCGGGGTAGACCTTGAGGATGCAGCTTGGCGCGTCCGCCCGCGTGATCTCGAGGATCGTGCTGATCTCGCCGCCGCGCAGTTCCGTGATGCCTGCCACCCGCGCGCCCGGCGCAACCCGATCGATGATCGCCTGCGCCTGGTCGATCGAAATCGCCAGCCGCGGCTTCAGCTGAAGAGGTGGATCGTCTGACATGTCCGCATCCGGGCTGCGGGACTAAATCTCGATCTCCGTCCCGAACTCCACGACCTGTCCGGTCGGCACGCCGAAGAACGCCGCCGACCGCTCGGCGTTGCGCTGCAGGAAGGCGAACAGCGATTCTCGCCATACCCACATGCCCGGAATGTCTTCCCGCGGAATGATGGTCTCGCGACCGATGTAGTAGGTCACATCGGTCAGCCGGAGACCGGGCAGTTTGCCCTGACGGCAGGC